>JAPLIP010000032.1 GCA_026389065.1 Candidatus Dependentiae bacterium | reverse complement strand
TCCTGATTGCCTAGAAAAAATAGCTTTGAACCTAGCTGGGTATGCTTCTTGCACTCCTGCTGACCCACTTCCAGGTCCATGCTTAGTCCAAACAGATCCTTTAATTTTTTCATCATCTACAACAGGACCTGTTACAAACCCGAGTATTTTTCACGCAGACTCACTCGCTCGAGATACCATATACTTTGGCGCATTTTCACTACCGATCACCTATAAAAAACAAGGCTTTCGATTCGAGGTAAATGTTTGCTGCACTGACTACGTTGGCCTAACTCTTCAATCTGGAATAGTTAACATGAAGCAAAAGTTCGTACCTGAATACACATCTCAAGCGAATAACAGCCAAACCAACCTTGGGCCATACAGTATTTCAGCCATTCCTCCAGTTTGCCCAACTGGATCTACATGCGTATCGAATCTATCAAACTTGTACGCGACTCTTAACACATCAGATGCAACACCTTCACCAGCTAACGCTCAATCAATTTTTAATAGAAATATCTCAAACAACCTTGCAGATATTTTAGATCCAAGCTGTGGAAGCGCTCAAGGTGTTTATTCTTTTGATAAATACAGCTGGGAAGACATTCGACTCTTTTTAACTCTTAAGAAAAGCTATAATCCTCGTCACTATGTAGATAATGACGATTCTGATGATTCATGGCCAGATATGATCTTTACCCCGTACTTTGTGGTTGCAGGATCATGCCCCATTGCTGACACAGCAAACTATAAAAATATTTTAAGCTTACCATTTGGCAACAATGGACATGCTTCTGTAGGAGCAATGCTTGGAATGACCTTTGACTTTACTGACACTATTGAAGTTGGCTTTGAAGGTGGAGCAACACATTTCTTTTCAAAAAGCGAGTTTAGGCCATTTCCGACACACAAGCTACAAAGACTTTTGTATCCCTTTGCGACCAACGTTAAGGCGCAACCTGGTACAAACTGGCATGCAAATGCAATGATGAGCGCTTATCAATTTATGCCGCATGTCAGCTTTTGGTTAACCTATGAGTTTATTGAGCATCGACAAGATTGCTTTACAATTTGCGATAAAGAAATAGCACAATATTTTGTACCAAGCGTATTGGAAAATCGATCTGATTGGCGCGCTCAATTCTTTAACGCTGGGCTAACCTTTGACATTCAGCCAGGGATGCAAGCAAGCTTTGTATGGCAACAACCAATATCGCCACGCAATGCTTATGTACCTGTAAGCGTTGTTGGTTCCTTAAATTTCATGTTTTAACGAAAAGAGAACACCAAGAACCTAGACATTTTGCATAAAAGCACGTATCTTTAAAATAATAAGTTTCATCATAAAAATTCGTAAGGCGGCAGTTTCACATGTCTAAAAAACAGGCAAACATTAAAGTTCTGGTTACCAGCAACATTGATCGAGCTCTACGTCAGCTCAAAAAGAAAATTGAGCGTGAAGGCGTTGTTCGTGATATGAAACGTGTTGTGTACTTTGAATCACCAACACAAAAAAAACGTAAACGTCTTATCAGAGCGATCAAGCAAAATCTAATGATTCTTGCAAGTCGCGGTGAATTGTTTATCAAAAAATAATGAACCCATCAAACGTTTCACAAATTAAACGATCTCAAAAAGAATCGTTACTTTTACGAGAAATTTCTAGATTGCTTCACCAGTTGTCTTTAGAAGATACTGAACTTGCAGGGCTTTTTGTTAATCGCGTTGAGCTATCAAAAAACAAAGGAATTTGCCTTGTATACTTTTATGACCCAAAAGGCATAGAATCATGGAAAGCAAAAAAAAGTCGCTTGATTTTATACAAGCCATCTTTGCGCAAAGGTATCGCTTCGGCACTAGATGCTCTTTACACACCAGAAATTAAATTCACTTATGATGAGCAATTTGAAAAACAACAGCGCATTGAATCAATCATAGAACAAGTCAAAAAAGATTTTAATAAAAATTCCACCGAAGAGTAGACCTGTGGATCTGCTTTTCGTGTGGAATTTTTTATTATCACTAATTTTTCAACCTCTATTTGGCAAACCTTTTTTTTATTGGTCGTTTATCTCCCTTGCTTTACTTGCTTGGATGATTCTTCTTCGAATAACCGCAAGCACCCTTGTTGGCAAGCCAATAATTCAAAAGATGCTTAAAAATAAAATCTCCACTTTTTATTTTCCATATTTCCCAGCAATTGACTACCTACTCATAATTACGTTTTTATATGCATGGACACATGTTCCATTGTTTTTTCCTGCGTACTTTATATTTTTTTCCGCGTTGGTCATCACGATTCACACAGATATGCAATACATGCTTATTTCAAGATTTGTCTCCATTTATCTAGTCCCTACCGGAATCGCTCTAAGTTTTCTAGGCCTTACCGCAATTGACCCACTTGAAAGCACGATAAGCGCGATTGCTGGATATGCTTTTTTATGGATCATTAATAAAATTTTTTACATGATCAAAAAACATGACGGACTTGGCCAAGGCGACTTAGACCTTTTAGCTTTTATTGGATCTTTTGTAGGACTGGTTGGACTATGGATAACCATTTTAGTCGGATCAACGCTTGGCACTGTGATTGGATGCGGATACATGCTACATAGTAAAAAAACCATTCCAGTTGTCCCTTTTGGCTTGTTTCTGGCTGTCGCAGCTATGTTTTTTGTAACATTTCAGTCGTTGATATTTTCATACATTGCATCGCATACAACTTTATAAAAAAAGTTAGATTCTTTCCACGGTTCCCTCAATGCAAACGCCACCTTCTCCGTGTAATGTTTTAACCAAAGCAAAAACGCCTTTATGCTTAGTTTGATCAATATCTAATTCAAGAATTTCTTTTGAAAAAATACCTTTTGCAAACTTTATCCATTCATGATGATGATTATTATTATTTTTAACTACAACCCTAGACCAGTTATTTAAATAACCAAAAATTGAAACGGTATGTGGCGTAATAATTAAATCTTTACCGACCCATTTTTCAAACCACATCTGCGCAGGCTGTCTTTTTTTAGATCCAACATTTTTTTTCCAGGCCATAAAAGCTTCTTGAATTTTTTCTGGTACAAAATTATTATCATCATCGATTAAGCTTATTTTTTCATTCGTTTTCAAATCCAAATAATAGACAGGTCTTAAAATCAGCCCTGGATGGCCAAACTCTAACAAAAAAGACTGATTGTAAATAGAATGGGCATCAATAACAATATCTTTACCCTGCAATGAACAGCTCGAGACATCACTATGGTTAAGCACTAAAAAACCAAAGCTACTTTGATTACTAATTTTTTGAATCAATGGAGCTGAAAAAATATTTCCTTGAGCCATGCTTAATAAAATCAAAAATGTATTTTTTTGAAAAACCATAATTACCCCTTTGTTTTTTATTATAATTAGCAAAAGGATACTCCTGCGCAAAAAGAAGAATCAATAGTTTTTCAAAGGATGTTATCCAATAATGCTCTGCAAAGTCTCAACCGAAAAAACTCCGGGCCTTAAAACTTGAATTTCGCCAGTTGAACAATCTAAAATAGTTGACGGACTTTGCGGCTCGGTATCATCCCCTTGGTCGATGCAAACAGCTCCAATATTGCGTAAAATTTCAGGATCAACTGATTTAATTGAGGCTGGGATAGGCTTTGATGAAATATTAGCGCTTGTAGAAAACAAACCATCATAATCAGATAAAAGCTTTAGTAGGCCAACATGATCTGGCACTCGAATAGCAATCGTACCTTCTTCACTTATCATCCAAGACTCTAGGCTTGGCTTAGCTTTAAAAACAAGGGTCACTGGACCTGGCCAACATGTTTTTATTAATGTTTTTAATTTTTCAGAAAGCTCTTGATCGATAAAATAATTCAATTTATCTGCCGACGAAACAAGTATTAAATAAGGCTTTCGGGATCGTTGTTTTATTTCATTAATTTTATCAAAGGATTTTTGAGTAAGCCTTGCACATAGGCCAAGCACTGTATCGCCAGATACAAGGAGAACTTCATCTTTGTCTAACGCTGCTTGAAGCATAGATATACTAACTTGCTGATTCCAATAAATCATTTTTAAAAACTCCTTGTTTCCAAACTACTTTTACTATTCAAGATTGACTTTTAAGCCTGTAAAACTATAGTGTATAGAAAATATTTTGTTTTGTTTTTTATAAAAATAAAGGCTTGATGCAACGGAGAACCTCAAAATGTCCATTAAAAATTTAATTCAACAAACACAAAATGATCCATTGCCATACGCAGAAAAACAATATCAAGAAATTATCAAATATCTAGACGATAACTGGCACAACACTCCTCACCAAGTAATTCAAGCTTTAAATCAAGCTCTTGGAAATCTTTCCTTAAAATTATCTTCTATTATTATTGCTGGCACGAATGGAAAAAGCACCACAATTCATTATCTTGAAGAAATTCTCGGCTCTAAAAACATAGCGGTTGGATCTTTTTCATCGCCTCATTTTATATCATACAATGAGCGTTTCAAGATTAACGGACAAGCAATTTCAGACGAAGAGTTTATCCAACTGGCAAATCAAGTTTTACAAATAACTAAAAATCTAAACTTAAAAGCCTCTAGCAAAGATATTTTAACCGCAATGGCTCTCATTCTTTTTACTGAAAAAAAAGTTGAATTAGCAATTTTTGCACAAGACGATTTAATAAACAAAGACCCTGTATCTATTTGCTCTCCAATTATTCTTGCCATACCCAAGATCACAGAATTGGACACAAAACAAACATCAGACTTAAAAGACTCCGTGATTGAAACTTCAAGCATCGATTTAATAATTGATAACATCATCAATAACATTGCCAAAAAAACATACGTTATTTCTTCAGATCAAAACAAATTGAGCCTGAAAACAATAGCTGAAAAAACAAAACAAAAAAATGGTGTTTGGACCATGTCAATTAGAAAAGTCGCCCCACTTAGTTACCCATTTGAACAATTATCTGGTAGATATGCTGCCCTAGCTGATAGAATTGTACAAACATACACAGAGCAATATTGTCAGAAAGAATCTACAAGCAAAGATAATGCAAATGTTTTTAAAGCATCAAGGCCTTTAAAAAACAGTAAAATGATCTATTACAAAATAACAGATGATTCTTTAAAAAATAAAAAAATTAAAAACTTACACCTTTCTTCAATTGATTTTTGGAAATCAATCAACAACAATATTCCAAACAAGTTTCAAGCAATCACCAAAGACGACACTTCTGTTTTACTTGATTGCGCTGACAACATTGATGATTTTAACAACTTGTTTTTAGGCATTAGACTTTTAAATTACAAAAACAATTTCAAAAGTATTTCATTTATTGTTGGAGGAATTAAAGGTCGGTATAGTCCTGAAGGGCTCATAAAGCTTATGAGATCCTATTTTAAAAAAAATATACAAATTGTAGGTTTGTTGCCTATTTCAAATGAAATTGGCGAAGAAAAAGGAACTTCTTTTAATATTAAAGAGGCAATGAATGCTGCAGTTGCTGCAAAAATAAAAGCGGTCGAAAGCCAAGATCTCATCTCAGCAATTAACAGCGTTTTTCAATCTATAAATGAACCGAAACAATCATCTGCTAATCTTTCAGATAACAATCAAGAAAATCTCATTGTTATTACAGGATCTCAAGCAATTATAAGTCAGTACCTCGAACTACAAAAGAAAATAGAATCAACGCCTTCGTACAATTTAAAAAAATTAAATAACCAAATGATTAGTGATAATTTATGATTTTACTTTATCAAATAAGTCTTTCTATTGTTTGCGGTATTGTTTACGGGCTTATATTTTATTTTGGGAAAATGCATCTTCTTGTAAATGGGAATGCGTTACATGATTTTTTATTTAATATGATGCGCTTTTTTTTGCTGCTTCTATTTTTTTATGCCATCTTTGCATTTGTTGCAAGCAACTCTATACTTATGGCTCTATTATTTGTATCCTCTTACCTAAGCACGGTAGGAATAATTGCTTACAAGTCATAGCTAACTGCACTATTTTAAAGAGATAATTATGCAGAATCATAATACTTTAACTGAACATGTATGGAAGCCTTTTGCTAGGTTTAATCTGTCTGGAGAATTCTGGACACTAAAACCAGACACGCTCATTACCACTTGGATTATTTTAGGCTTAATTTTTATCGTAAGTCTTTATATCTTTAGATGCTTACAAAACGAAAACAGCCTGGTAAGAAACATTGTTTTACAATATGTAAAAGCGTTTCAAGAGCTTCTATCTCAGTCTTTAAATTCATGCCCAGAAAACCATCTTGTGCTTGTTTGCTCAATTTTTACTTTTATTTTACTTTGTAACACCATACAAGTTATTCCTTGGTTAAAAGAACCAACAGAAGACTTAAATACAACTTTTGCCCTTGGGCTCGTTGTATTTTTTTATGTTCATATTCATTCGATCAAAGCAAAGGGGCTCAAGCATTATATTATGCATTATTTTGAACCATTTGCTCTCATGTTTCCATTACACATCATCAGCGCACTATCCTCAGTGCTTTCAATGTCGTTTAGACTTTTTGGAAATATTTTTGGCGGATGCATCATAAGTTCTTTATATTCTGGAATTCTTTCTGGTTCAGTTATTGCACAAACTATTGGCTTACTTACCGGAATAAACATTTTAATGCTTTTATTATTTGGTATTTTCGAGGGTATTATTCAGGCATTTGTTTTTACTATGCTTACCATTACATATCTTTCAATGGCAATAACACCAGAAGACGACGAAAACAGCTCACCAATAAATATAATTCCGTAAAGATAACTTATGCATGATTTATACTACATATTAATTTCTATGATCCCTGTGGTTCTTGCTTCAATTGGTACAAGCATTGGCCAAGGGCTTATCGGCAAACAAGCCTTAATTGCTATGCATACGCAGCCAGCATCCTCGCAAAACATTTTTAAAATGTGTGTCATTGGAATTGCGATAACAGAAACAGCGGCATTGATGGGTACTATCATGTCTATTTTATTAATCACCGACACAGCTCCTATCGCAAATCCATATTTTGCTTCTTTTGGAGTTACCGGTATTGCTTTTGCCGTTGGCATTTCAGGATTCTGCGCAGGCATAGCTTCATCTTTTCCTGCGATTGCAAGCTGCACCAGCCTTGCTAGGCAGCCTTTTTTACAATCTAAATTATTAAACATTATGCTGATCACGCAAACTCTAATCATGGCGCCAAATATTTTTGGATTGATCGTTGGGCTCATGATCAAAAGTCAGGTTCCTTATGTGCATACGTTTAACCAAGCCATGCAACTTCTTGCTAGCGGAATAAGCATTGGCCTTGGCTGCATAGGACCTTCAATTGGACTAGCAACTTTTGTCTTTGCTGCGTGCACAGCACTTGGAACAAATAAGAAATCTTATAACAAGATTTTAACATTTACTTTTATTTGTGAAGCAATAATAGAAACTCCAGTAATTTTTTCTTTACTCATATCTCTTATGATTTTTGCACAAAAAATTTCTCCTTTTTCCAATTTACAAGGCTGGCAATTTATTTCTGCAGCTTTATGTATTGGCCTAAGTACTATTTCTCCTGGAATGAACACAGGAAGAATTGGAGCTACTGCATGCAAACAAATCGCTCTAAATGTTGAGCAATATCCTTCTATTTCAAAAATTACGATGCTAGCCTTAGCGTTGATTGATTCTTTTGCTATTTACGGACTAATCATTTCTTTAATGTTGTTACTTTATTAATTTTTGCACCTAAAACCTACAAGGAACTATCTTGAAAACTCTGCTTCACTCAATTGGCGACACAAAGCTTGTAAAAATATTTGAAGAATTCCCTACAAATATTTTTGCAAAACTAGAATATTTAAACCCTGGTGGAAGCATTAAAGATCGTTCGGCAAAATACATGGTAGAGTGGGCAGAACAGCAAGGCCTTTTAAAGCCAGGAATGACAATAATTGACGCATCTTCTGGAAATCATGGCATTTCTCTTGCAATGATTGGAGCTATTAAAGGCTATAAAGTTATAATTTGCTCTACTCAAAAACATAGCCAAGAAAAAATTGGTTCAATCAGAGCGCTCGGTGCAACTGTACTTACTTTTGCGCCAACAGACAGCCTAGAAGATCCAAATAGTTACCATGCACAAGCGCTAAAACTTCAACGCGAAACTCCAAATTCATATATGCCAAATCAATATTGCAATCCTCTTAACAGCGTTGCTCATTATCACGATCTTGGACCTGAAATTTGGAATCAAACAAACGGAAAAGTAACACACTTTTTTGCAGCTGCAGGAACTGGCGGAACGGTCAGTGGTGCTGGAAAATATTTAAAAGAAATGAATCCTGATATACAAGTTATTGGCGTTGATGCTACGAACTCATATCGCTCAACAAATGGAAATCCAAAGCCTTATAAACTTGAAGGGATTGGTGTTGATTCTGAGTCTTTAGTTTTGGATAATTCTGTAATCGATCAATTTATTACAGCAACTGATGATCAAGGGATTGATATGATGAAAAATCTTGCACATCACTCCGGACTTTTAGTTGGTCCAAGTAGTGGCGCTGTGGCACATGCGGTACATTCATACGCTAAAAATTTAAAGCCCACAGATCTTGCCGTAGCAATTTTTGGCGACTCAGGAAGAGCATATTTATCAAAAAATTATTTTTAAAAAATTAAAGATTATAAAGATACTTGCTTAAGGCTTTGTTTAATTGCAAATGCCATACGCCGCTGAAATCCAGTGATCATTTCACCAAATTTTAAAATCTTTAAGTTTTTATCTTTTAAGTCAGCCTGAAGCTCACTCCATGATTGTTTTAAAAGTATAATTGGGGCATAAAACTCATCAAATCCTAGATGAAACGTGCCCCAATGCATTGGAATAAATGTTTTTGCTTTTAAATGTATAAATGCATTAACTGCTTCTTGTGCATTGATATGAGAACTTTTCATCCATGATCTAGGTTCACCTGGAGCAACTGGCAAAAGAGCTACATCGATATCTTTAAACTCATTGCCAATCTGAGCAAAATGTTCACCCCAGCTCGTGTCACCAGCAAAATAAACTTTAAAATCACCAGACTCAATCATCCAGCTTCCCCACAAAGATCTATTTTTATCAAACAATGTTCTTTGTGACCAATGATTTGCAGGCAAAAAAGTAATTTTTAAAGAGCTACTATCATCTACGATTTCATCCCACCACATATGCTCAGAAACATTTTCAAATAAATGTCTATCAAACCATTCTTTATCACCAGACGGCACAAGAACTTTCATCTGTGGAAATCTATCTTTTAATCCACAGAGTGTTTTGCTATCCATATGATCAAAATGATTATGAGAAATTAATACATAATCAATCTCAGGAAGATCTTTAATTTGCACAACTGATGGAACCAGCCTGCGAAATACAAATGAAAGTGATCCAAAAATTGGATCTGTTAAAATATTTTTACCTGCGACCTGAATAAGAAACGTTGAATGACCAAGCCAAGTAATAATTGGCTCTTGTGATCTTGTTTTAAAGGTGGGGATTGTTATAAATTTTTTGACATCTTCTTTTAAAGATTGATTTAAAAAACAAACTTTAATCGAATGAATAAGCGTTTTGACAACAGGCACAAACCATTCATGGTTGAGACCATCGCAACAGATAAACTTTCCATAACTACGCTCTGGATAGATCCGTTTCATGCAAAACGCCTTTTATTGGGGGTAAAATAAAACCCCCCACCCAGATACAAGTATCATAGATAGGGGAAATGGAGGTTACGCTTATATTTCTAATTAAATTAAAACCTGCTTACTCTTTAAGAGTAAACAAATACACTTTGAAAATCAAATTTAATTTTCATTCGACACTTTTTTAGCATCAGAGTCATAATTAATCACATTTACCGGACAAGTTTTTACAGCTTCTTTTATAAGCTCTTCATTTTTTGAAACATCTGCATCTTGCTTAACATACGCAACATCGAGCACTTCAAAAACCTCTGGCGCTATAAATTCACAGCGGCCACAAGTAATGCAACCAGGAGCTATCCAAACTTTTTTCATTTATTTCCAGAATGTAAAATTAATAATAATCCTTTACAGCTTATCAAAACTCACTGTAAAATCATAATTTAAAAAAACAAAAAACTTAAATCGAGAACTCTTTTAGAACTTCATCAAAGCATTCAAGAGGAACAACTGTATTTCGCATACTGTGATTTTTGTCAAACTCTACAGTTTTAATACAAGTATGATTCAGGCGTAAAATCTGACACAGGTTCCAATATGTTGCATCTGGCCGAGCTTGAAAGAATTCTATAACACGCGTTCCAGGTTTGGAAAAAATAAGATTTGTAAGCCCTGCACCATGTGACGCTACAATAATATCAGCGCGATTAAAAAGAGACATTTGCTCCAATAGCGATAACGAATCCAATGTATAACGCTTAAATCCAAAAGGCTCAAATAAAGCAAACACTTCATCCTCATTTAGAACCCTACGCATGCGAGCATCTTTTCTAGAAATAAAAATTCTTTTTTCAGGAGCCTTGGTGTTTTTATTTACATCGAGAAATGGTAACAACTTTGATCTAATGCGTTCAATTATCCAAGGCTGCATATAACTAGAAAAAGGATGCTCTACGTATGGTAATATTGTGCTCACCAGTGATGGTACAATCAATTCATCCGCCTGAATATAATTCGTCAAACCATCTGGCGTTATTATTTTATTTTCATCTATACCCCAAAGCGCAAGAACATCTTTCATGAATGGCTTGCTCGTTGTTACATACAGCCAGTCATACTCTATTCCATACTCTTCTAACAAAACTAATCTCCCTAAGATTTCAGTCATCCAATGATAATAACAAAACCAACCATCATGAGTAATAACTGCAACTCGACCTGGAATAGATTCTGGGCTTTTTAATGTCTCAATATGAAATCTCTTCATTTGCTCTGCCGCAGGAATATTGCTCCACATAAAATCTTTAATAATCAAATTGTTACAAAAAATATATCCTCGAGGCGAATACACTCTGCCTTGTGGAATTTTTATGAAAAATGTTGGTAAAAAAAACGGCTCTGATGGTTGCAAATCAGGCCAGTTAACCAACGAGAACGGCTTAAAAGTTTTTTGATATCCATCTAAGCAATGTATGTATTCTATTTTTTTATTTTGCTCAATTGCATCAAACAAAGAAATTAATGGTAATTCTTTTGTAAAAACAAATGTTGTAGCAAAAACAACTAAAAAACAAACTCTTTTTATCATAATTTCATTTCATTTTTTATAAAATCTTGAATAATATCCAATGAGATTGTTGTATCAAAAAAACCTCCACCTTGACTAAATGTCATACTCTGAAGGCAAATATGCTTGAGCCCAATAAGCTGTGACAGATAAAAAAAGGTACAATCTCCACGAGCTTGAAATAACTCAACAATGCATGTTCCTGGGTTACAAAATATGAGATTGGTCAAACCTGATCCGCTTGGCCCAATAATAATTTCAGCATTGGCAAACAGCCCAACCTGCTCTATAAAAGACAGTTCTGTTAAAAAATATCTTTCAAACCCTAAAGGCTCAAACAAGGCAAACAGATCGTCTTCATTAATCACACGCCGAGATCCAGCGTCATTGCGGGAAATAAATATTTTTTTACTAAATTGTTTATCCATTTGCTCCCGCGAAAGAATTGGTAAAAACTTATTGCGAACATATTCAACAATCCATTTCACGCTATACATACAGCAAAGAGGCTTTCTTGGAAGAGCTGGAGACTTTCTGCAAACAAGAGACGGAACTACAAGCTCTTGAGCCTTGACAAGAGGCACTTGAAAAGAATCAATAATTTTTTCTTGATCTATACCCCACAGCGCTAAACTTTCTTTTTGGAATGGATAATTTTGTGGAACATATAATTTGTCATATTGTACGCCATATCTTTCCAACAAGGCTAGCCGACCAAGCACTTCAATAAGCCAATGACCATAACAACCCGCAACTTCTTGGGTAATTACGGCCATTCGACCTTCAACCTTAAAACCATCTTCTGGCAGATCAAGCAATTGAAATTTTTTATGTCGTCCAAAAAAAGCCTCCTTGCTCGGCCAGAGCATCTCTTCGACAATGCTCCCGCTTGCTAAAATAATGCCTGCAATGTCTTTGGGTTGAAAATAAACTTGACCTTGAGGAATGGTAAGAACGAAGGTCCCTTGAAGCATACCTTGAGAAGGCTGAAATAATGGTGGATTTGCTTTGAGCGGGAACTCTTTAAATGCAAAAGCCTCTTTTTCATCACAGCTTAAAAACTTAATAGACTTATCGGCCCTCATCAAATCATACATTGAAACTATCTGTAATTCTTGAGCCTCTAACTTTAACTGTACAAAAAAAGCTACTAACAAACAAAATCGCCATACATTCATAGCAGCCCATACTTTTTTAATTTATTTCACAAATATTGTCAAAATCAACCAATCTTACATAAAAGAAGTTAATTTAACAAACTTTGCAAAAACATGGGTGCTTTTGGGTATAAATATGGGCGCCTCGCCACTAATTTATTTTTTTAACTCAATCTCAGAGCAATAAAGATATGGCAACGGATCAATTCGCTTTCCATCTTTTAATATTTCAAAATGAAGATGCGAAGGGTCTTTTCCTCGGGCATTACCAGTTGAGCCAACTGTTGCGATAGAATCGCCCCTTGCCACTTTATCACCAACTTGAGCATGCATCTGATTTAGATGGCCATAACGCGTCATAAAACCATTTTTATGAACAATTTCAATTAAATTTCCATAGCCTGGAGCATTTGGCGTAACTACTTTTACAGTTCCACTGGCAGATGCTCGAACCGAAGTCCCTTTGAGCGCTGCCATATCAACCCCGCCATGATGTTTTGTGATTCCCTGATGCCTACGAGGCCCAAACAAAGAACTCACCCAAAACTCACATAGATCTACAGGCCAGCTAAAAGCAACCTTAGACTTTCCAATAATATTTTCTATGGCACAGATTGGGGCTATTTTTTCACGAAATTTTACAACAGATTCGTTTGAGTAGGCACAGACATGATCTAAATCGCCATAGACGCTACCTTGAACTGCTAGAAAAGCAAGAACAGACATAATTTGAATTCTAAATAATTTATTTTTCATATAAATCCCTCCATTTACCACAAGCATACTAAGTTCGCTTATAAAAACGCAACACAGAAAGGATTTATTATTAATTATATCGACTACATCTTTCAATATGCCTAGGTAAACGATCGATAAAAAATAAAAAACTGATAGATTTTTAACAAAAAATATCAATTCACAGCCATAAAAATTTATAACTTGAAATCAAATTTGATAAAAAACCATAAACTTTTCTGTGAAATTTCATATACTTGACTGAAACTACGCAAGCTAACAAATCTAAAAAACCATGAATCATATAAAAAATTATTTGCCACAATTTGCTCCCTCAGGACAACACGAAAAACACTGGAAGCTCCTTTTAATGAGTGAGTGGAACAATATAATGGGTTCGCTGGTCTCTAAGGTTTCGATTTGTAAAATCTACAATAATTCCATCACCCTGGGCGTCACAGATTCAAGCTGGATGCAAGAATTGCATCTTTTATCTGAACTTATAAAAGATAAAATCAATAAAACTCTTGGCCAACCTCGCATAGAGCTGATAAGATTTAAATATGTCTCAGAACATGCCGCTGGAACACCAAAAAAACAGTTTACAGCCCAAGCATGTAATAAAGAAAAAGTTTTAACAGAGCGCGAAAAGCAGGCTCTTCAAGACATCAAAGATCCAGAACTTTCTCAAGCTTTATTAGGTTTTTTACAATTATGTCACAAATTTTCTTAAACGCTGCTTTAACAACGATATGCTTTGTTGCTGGGAAATCTGGTGGTCACCTTCTTCCATGCATCACTCAAGCAACACAAATCATAAACCAAAATACAAACGCTCAACTTTATATTTTTTCATCCGGTGGTGACTTAGATAAAAAAATTATTGAAAAACATAATCATCTGAAACATTACATTCCTGCAACCTTAGATAATCCTCCATACCAAAAGCCTTGGCTTTATCCTTGGTTTGCATGTAAAACTGCTTTTTATTTTTGTAAGAGTATGTACAAACTTTATAAAATCAAACCTCAAAAGGTCATAAGCTTTGGTGGATTTATTTCTATTCCTGTCTGCATAGCAGCAAAATGTCTTGGGATTCCCTTTGAACTTTATGAACTTAATGTGGAACCAGGAAAAACAATCCTGTTTCTTTCAAAATTTACCAAAAATATTTATACCTGCTTTGACTCAACTAAAAAATATTTTCCACGAAACACATGTATTCACTTTGACTACCCAATTCGCTTCACGCAAAACGATAAAGCACTTGACACAAACTTACTGCTGAGCAGCTATAACTTTTCACCTGAGCGCAAAACTATTGTGATTTTAGGCGGTTCGCAAGGATCGATACTACTCAATGAAGTTATGAAAGAAACAATCGAAAAATATCCAGCATTATCAAGCAAAATTCAAATAGTCCATCAAACTGGCAAAGAGGACACATTTGATTATGCAAAGTTTTATCATGATTCTCATATTCCATGCCAAGTTTTTGCATACCATGAAAAGTTGCAAGATTTTTATAACCTTGCGGATTTAATCATATCAAGAGCCGGAGCTGGAACCCTTTTTGAAATTAAATTTTTTGGAAAAAATTGTATCACGATTCCACACGAAACGGCAAACACAAATCATCAAATTAAAAACGTTCTCGAGCTACAAATCGAGAATCCAGATCAATTTAAAATAATCAAACAGGCTGACTTTAATCCATCGACTCTTTACCAGGAGCTTGAAAAGTTATTGCCTATGTTGCAGCAATAGCTGGAGCTAGAGACTTTTTAATTACTTTTGATGCTGCCAAGCTCGACACTTTTGGAGCCACACTTTTAGCCAAAGGTGCTTTTGGCGACTGAGCCGAAGGTGATACAGATGTTGAAGCTACAATATTTTTCGGTGCACCAGTGATCGAAACAAGTGTTGGCGTAGGCATGCCTTTTGGAGCAGAAGAACTTAGCGTAGATGCATATAAATTTTGAACCGCTGACGTTGGCAATGGTAGATTAGCGCTATTTGTCCAGGATGGTGATAATTTATAATACATATCACCTGCGCCAACTCCAATTGGTAAAAACATATCAGCACCAAGTAAATATCCAGTAATTCCTGACGATGGATCTTCTATTCTACCTTTATGCATT
>JAPLIP010000031.1 GCA_026389065.1 Candidatus Dependentiae bacterium | reverse complement strand
TTTATGAAATCAATCAACACAAAAAGTGGTAGCGGGCATACATCTTTGGCATATGCATCCCACCCTCCAAAAAAACGTACTTTCCCATATCAAAAAAATGAAAACTTCAAAGCCATTGCCGCTAGCTTAAAATCCGTCGGCGCTAAAAAATAATTTTGCTTTTTAAAAATCAAAGGGACTCTTTTATCAGGGTCCCTTTTTCATTATTAAATTTTAAAACTGCAATAATGCATTGTACTACTTTCCAATCACCATGCGATAACGCTGCTCAACAAATTCCCAATTGACCACATTCCACCAAGCAGCAATGTAATCAGGTCTACGGTTTTGATAATTCAGATAATATGCATGCTCCCAGACATCAAGCCCCAACAAAGGAATTGAGCCTAGCATCAAAGTTGCATCTTGATTTGCCGTAGAAATAATTTCCATATCGCCAGATTTATTTAAAACTAACCATGCCCACCCACTACCAAAACGAGTTTTTGCTGCATTTTCAAATAATTCTTTAAAGGCTTGAAATGACCCGAATTTTTTTTGAATTTCTTGCATCAAATGTCCTTGAACCATCTGCGCACTTGGTTTCATCATTTCCCAAAAAAGTGAGTGATTAAAGTGCCCACCAGCATTGTTTCGCACCGTTGTTTTAATTGCCTCTGGAAGTAAATCAATGCCAACAATTAACTCATCCAAGCTCATTTTTTGCAGTTCTGGGTACGTAACAAGCGCTTTGTTTAGATTATCAATGTAAGCTTGGTGATGCTTGGTAAGATGAATTTCCATAGTCTTTGCGTCGATGTATGGCTGCAAAGCATCATAGCTGTACGGCAATTGAGGAAGAGTAAACATATTTAAACCTTATTTTGTTTTAAAATAAACCAATTCTTGATCTTTTTTCATTAATAACTTTTCTCTAGCAATCTTTTCTTTTGAAAAATCACTGAGCCCTGCTTGTACATCTAATCTTAATTTTTCGATTTCTTCTTTTAGATTTTGAATGTCTTGAATAGTTTGCTGTTTTTTATTTTTTAGGTCTACAAAAGAACTCAGGCCCTTTGGCCCAAAGCAATACAATAATACAAACAAGGCAACTTCAAAAATTAAAAACATAATGATAAATCTACGTACCAAAAAAGTCATACTCTCCTCCTAGATTACTTAAAACAACACAGCCAAAAGTCTTTTTATACACTGTAACAAAAGCCGGCAAGTTGACAATAAGAATCAAAAGAGTACCTTTAATATAAGATTAATACCGTGATTAAACACCAACACAAAGGTTTTTTTACCGTGAAACATAAAACAAAATATAGAATTTATTTCTCTTTGGTCTCAATTTCTGTATTTGCCTTCTTTTTTTCTTTAACTTCTATTAACCAATGCCACAAAACAGAACTTTCCAGACGCTGCTAAATGAGCAGTAAAACATACAAAAATTTCATTTCCCAAAAATTGACAAAAAAAAGAGCTCTCGATTTGAGAGCTCTTTTTTTGCATGAACTGCAAAAGTTTTTATCTTTTTGTAAATTGGAACTTTGCACGAGCACCTTTTTGACCGTATTTTTTACGTTCTTTAACGCGAGAATCAACAGTTAAAAAGCCAAGTTTTCTAAGTTCTGGTCTTAATGTTTCATCAAAAACAAGAAGAGCTCTTGCAATTGCCAATTGAGCTGCAACGGCTTGTGAAGTAAACCCACCGCCAGAAACCTTAATGTCTGCTAGCATCCCTGAAGTTGCTGGAACAACTGTGAAAGAAGCTTGGCAAGCATCACGAGATGCTGGAACTGTGAAATACTCATCAAATGCTTTACCGTTGATCAAAATTTGACCATTGCCTTTTCTTAGCAACACTCGAGCAACAGCTGATTTTCTTCGGCCAGTGCCTTGAGCAAAAGGTTTATTTACAATCCCTTTAACTCGTTTTGTTGTAGTCGTTGCTTTAAGAGCTGGCGCTTTTGCTGTTTTCTTTGTAGAAGCTGGAGCTTGTGCCATAAAAAGTAAGCCTTTCTTCTGAAATATTGTTAATCTTACGATTATATTTATAATTCTAAATTTCTTATTATTTAATAATACATTTTTTATGATACTAGAGTTCATGGAAAAGTCAAAGATACTAAAGCTTTTTTGCGACTATTGCCTACTCTAGCCTATTAAGTCATTTTATACTTTTCCTACACGCCCAAGGTTAGCAGCTCAAGCTTGCAAATATGACCTTACCTACTCAAAATCATCTTCATCAGACTCTTCATCTATTTCCCAAAACTCTGGTTTGTAGGTAGCCTGACAAAGCTTGCATCTATCATGAACGATCAAATCAAACATTTCTTCAATCTGTGTTTTTTCGACAAATCCAACAGCTAAAAGAATTTCTATCAATTCTGGAAATAGGCAATCTTGAAGCACTCTAACGCCGCGGCACTGTGGAACATAATCAAAAATAGATAACACTAATGCCTTAATTAATGTTGAATCAGACATTGCGCGATCCAGAATAACATGATGAACCATAACGTGATCAAAGTCGGAAACTTCAAAAGAAATATACCCAATAACTTGATCCATAAAAGTTGCCTGCAAAAAGAATGCGGTTTCTGGTTCGTCTTGATATGCCTCTTGGTATGCATCTTGATATTCATCAAAATCTTTACTCAAGGATTCCAAGCTTGTTTGCTTACCACTGGTCGCAAAAGTTTCTTGCCAAAACTCTATAAACATCGCCTTGTGTGTGGATAAATCATCACCAACAAATCGACTAATTTCAAATTCATGAGCAAGAAGGCTACACGAAAAACCTATTAAAAATAGAATTGAAAAAATATTTTTATTCATACTAAACCCTCTTCTGGAAATATAACTTCTTAGAAATTAGCTTTTTCAGCCTTTTCTTGACAGCTTATGCATCGACGAGCATTGGGATTATATTTTAGACGATTTTCTGAAATCCTCTCATGACACTCTTCGCATACACCATAGGTTCCAGCTTCAATAGAATTTAATGCCGAAATAATATTTGTGTATTCATTATATTCAGTACCCTGCAAAGACTGTCTTACTGTTTCCATGGTAAGCAAAACTACTTGATCACCATCATCTTGAGACTCACCATCAACCATTTTCTCATTTGAAAGATTTTGCAACTCTCTTTCTATCTCTTGCTTTCTAGCCAAAAGATCTTCTTTGATTTTTGTTAGTTCTAATTTACTCACCACGTTTTAGGCTCCTTTTTTTTTTGAAAAACAACTGTAAAATCTCTTTTGATTTTTCATAATTCATACATTCAATAGTCGTATCTAGATTTTTATAAATTCCAATCTCAATTCCTTGATCAAGAGGAATTCCAAATTTTGTAGATTGAATTCCATACACTACCCGAGACAACCTTGAAAGATATAAAGCGCCCAGGCACATAAGGCAAGGTTGTACTGTAACATATATCGTTGCTCCCGACAACCTCCAACTTTTACTTGCCTTTGTTGCCTTTGCGAGCGCACTAATTTCTGCGTGTGCCAACTGAGTCTGTTTTTTTTCTACTTGATTATACCCCCTTGCTAAAACAACCCCATCTCTATCTACAATTATCGCTCCAATTGGAACTTCGTTTTCGGCAAATGCCTTGCAAGCTTGCTTGTAAGCCATCTCCATAAAAAACAAATCTTTTTTCAATAAAAATCCTTCTCCAGTAATACTTTTTGATACGAATCATGAAATGATTGGAAATTTTTTCATTTCTTTACTAAACTTAAAAAGCATAAAAATAATTTATCTATTGTATATGAAATAAATTTTTTTTCGACGAAAAGTAAACGTTCTTAAAAAAAATATTCAGGGAATCCTTGTGGCAGATAAATCTGACAATCCGTCAAACAAAAAAGAATCAAGTCATTATGGTGCCCAATCCATTAAAGTAATGGAAGGCTTAGAAGCTGTTCGTAAACGACCGGCGATGTACATTGGTAACACGGGACCGCAAGGGCTCCATCATCTTGTTTACGAAGTTGTTGACAACTCTGTTGATGAAGCTTTAGGCGGACACTGTAATAATATCGAAGTAATTTTACACACGAATGGTTCATGCTCCATTGAAGATAATGGACGTGGTATCCCTGTCGACATGCACCCAACAGAAAAAGTTTCTGCAGCTCAAGTTGTTCTAACCAAGCTTCATGCTGGTGGTAAATTTGATAAAGATTCTTATAAATATTCTGGTGGTCTTCATGGTGTTGGTATTTCCGTTGTAAACGCACTTTCAAAAGAACTCAATTTAGAAATTTACAAAGACGGAAAAATCTACAAACAAACATATCGACAAGGCGACCCTGTTGGCGAGATTAAAGAATCTGGCTCAACAACTAAGCACGGTACAAAAGTAACTTTCTTTCCAGATGCTGAAATCTTTCAAGAAACAATCGAATTTAGTTTTGATGTTCTTTCAGCAAGACTTCGCGAACTTGCATTTTTAAATAAAAGCTTACGAATTAGCATCACAGATCAAAACACAAACAAAGAGCATGTCTTTTTATATGAAGGCGGAATTGAATCATTTGTTGAATCAGTAAACTCTAAAAAAACGCCTTTGTTTAATGACATCATCTCAATTAAGCATGAAGACGAAAAATACATTCTTGAAATTGCAATGCAATATAATGATGGTTACGCAGAACAGATTTTCTCTTTTGTTAACAACATCAATACCATTGAAGGCGGTACACACGTCAGCGGATTTAAATCTGCGCTTACAAAAGCTTGTAACAAACGTGGCTTTACTTTAAAAACCCTCAAGGGCAGCGAATCCTATTCAAGCGAAGATGTACGCGAAGGACTTGTATGCGTCATTAGCATTAAAGTTCCAGAACCGCAGTTCGAAGGTCAAACAAAAGCAAAGCTTGGCAACAACGAAATAAAAGGACTTGTTGACTCTTGGACTTTTGCAAAACTTGATGAATATTTTGAAGAAAATCCAAATACTGCTAAAAAAATTCTTATGAAGGCTGAGCTTTCAAAGCGTGCTCGTGAAGCTGCAAAAAGAGCTCGAGATATAACCAGAAGAAAAACGGTCTTAGAAGGATCTGTACTTCCTGGAAAATTAGCTGACTGCTCAAACGAAGACCCTAAAGACTCTGAACTATTCATAGTTGAGGGAGACTCTGCGGGTGGATCTGCTAAGCAAGCTCGAGATAGATTTGCTCAAGCTATTTTGCCACTCAAAGGTAAAATTCTAAACGTTGAAAAAGCACGACTTGATAAAATGCTTGCAAACGAAGAGATCAAAAATTTAATTGCTGCTGTTGGTTGTCAACCAGAAGCACAAGAATTCAATTGCGCATCGGTTCGTTATCATAAAATTATTTTAATGACTGACGCAGACGTTGACGGATCTCACATTCGAACACTGCTTTTAACTTTCTTTTTTAGGTACATGAAACCTTTAATTGAAAATGGTTATTTATATATCGCGCAACCGCCACTTTACAAAGCTAAAATTGGCAAACTTTCACAATATCTAAAAGATGATTCAAGCCTGAGAGCTTTCATGTTTGATTGGGCTCTTGGTGCAGTTGAATTTACCAGCGAAAATAAAACATTTGCTCAGACAGAATGGAAACAGCTGCTTGATAATCTTTTAGCATATGAAAACAAAAATCATGTTATTAGCTCACGATTCAACCTTGAATATCGTCACTGTCACAGTCTTGTTTTATGTTTAACAGAAAACAAGATGACTGACCTTTCTGATTTTGATGGTCTGATTAAAACATTGCAACCGTATTTTAAAGATTGCGTAATTTCTATCAGCTCAAAAGATGCAGACCTTGAAGATGACATAGTTGATGATATTGAAATAATTGATCAAGAAAATGATGAGCAAGCAGATGAGCTTGATGGTTTAGAGTCTGAAATGGACGACACAGATTCTCAAGAAATAGAATCTGGAAAAAAACCAAAACGCAAAACGTTTTCAACAGCTGACCATCAAAAGTTTGAGCTTATTTTTGTAAGATCAAACTTCTCTTGGAACGTTTCACTTGATTTCTTTAGTTCAGATGAAGTTAAAGAGCTTATCAAACTGTTAAATCCGATTTTACTCCTTGAGCAAAACCCTTGGAATCTAATCGAAAAAGATAAACCAGTTACAGGTAAAGGTATCATGGCTCTTATCGTTGCTTTAATCCAGCTATCAAAGCCTCACATGAGCATACAACGATACAAAGGCCTTGGGGAAATGAACCCTGATCAGTTGTGGGAGACCGCAATGGATCCAAAGACTCGCGCATTGCTGCAAGTTTCAATTGAGGACGGACTTGAGGCTGACTCTTGGTTTTCTACCCTCATGGGTGATGATGTTTCAGGACGTCGCAAATTTATCGAAAAAAACGGTCGATTTGTTAAGAACCTCGACATTTAATCTTAGATTTATTCACAAAAAAGGGTGCTTTCAACAGCGCCCTTTTTCTTTTTAATATCAACCATACAAAGGCCTTGGGGAAATGAATCCTTATCAATTGTGAAAGACCGTAATGGATCCAAAAACTCCCGCATTGCTACACCTTTCAATTGAGGACGGACTTGAAGCTGACTCTTGGTATTTTTCTACACTCATGGGTGATGATGTTTCAGGACGTCGCAAATTTATCGAAAAAAACGGTCGATTTGTTAAGAACCTCGACATTTAATCTTAGATTTATTCACAAAAAAGGCGCCCTTTAAAGCGCCCTTTTTCTTTTTAATATCAACCATACAAAGGCCTTGGGGAAATGAATCCTTATTAATTGTGAAAGACCACAATGGATCCAAAAACTCCCGCATTGCTACACCTTTCAATTGAGGACGGACTTGAAGCTGACTCTTGGTATTTTTCTACACTCATGGGTGATGATGTTTCAGGACGTCGCAAATTTATCGAAAAAACGGTCGATTTGTTAAGAACCTCGACATTTAATCTTAGATTTAGTCACAAAAAAAGAGCGCCGTTGAAAGCGCCCTTTTTCTTTTTAAAAAATTATAAAACTATGCTTGTCGTTTTGCAACTTCGAGTTCATAGCCAAATTTTTTCACAAAAGTTTTTTTCATATTTGAAAGGCGAATCCCTGCAAATCTACCTAAGATACTTGGAACAAAACCTCTTGGAGAAAAGCGATCAATGTGCTCATAGGCAGCAATGATAGCTTTTGGGTTTTGACAGCGAGTTGTAGCGTAATGATCCGCAGAAGCTTCTACAAAGAAAAACCAATACACTGGGATTAGGCGTGATGCAATAATTTCACCAATACACATTCTTCCAGCTTCTCTTAATGTAGCCCATTCAGTAAGAAGAGTGAAATATTCATCATCTTTTTCAATGGCACAAATCCATTCCACGGGGAAATAAATCGTATTTAAAGAAGAATAAAGGCTTAGACCCATACTTTTGTGAAAAAATGTTGAATTAAAACCAATAGACATTTCAACATCATTTAGCTCTACAGGGTATTTTACTTGCAATTCATGCAAAAATTTAATTGTTTTTGGATAATAAATAGGAGATATTTCAATATACCCATGCACTTGGCAACCAAGCCAATCTGAGACGTTTTTATACATAGTCCATGGACCTGCATGCACAGTAAATGAACTAAGCAATGCGGCACTCAATAATAATTTTTTCACAATAATCTTCCTATTTAAGTTAAACAATTCTATTTAATATTTTAACACTAAATCTTAAACAATCAATGAAATACCATTTGTTTAAAGGTTTTTTTGAAGGCTTGAGCTTTGTACTGACAAGCTATCGCACGGCTGATTTTTAAGTCTTTCTTTTACCGATGCTCCACCCGTAGCCATAAGAAGCACAAAAAGTATCTGATTTTGCACAGTTGTCATAAGAACCCCCAGGAACTGTATTTTTAGTTTTCTACTTTAATTATATGACTTGCTAAAAAAACCACAAAAACCCCTAGTCCAATTGTGTTTTTTGCCATGCCGTGATATCTTAAAATTAAGTTAAAACACCTTTTTAAAAGCAAAGGATAAAATTATGAACAGTGGATCTTTATTTTCTACCTTTTCTCGTAAAAGAACATATTCTCTTATTGCGATTCTAAGCTGTTTTTTTATCATAGCTGCCAAATATCAACATAGGACTGTAAGTATCGTGCCTGCAAAAACGAGCCAATATAAAACTGTCATATTTGATCTTGGAGACGTGCTTTTAAGGACCTCAAAGCGGACTAAAGCTTCTGTGGTAATCCCAACTATTTTTCAAAATCCAACACTTCTTTATCGAATGTTTGGAATGGATATTAAAGAAGAATTCTTTAAATTGCTTCATGAAATACCAGCCATTTCAACAGAGCCCATGTACAACCAAGGCAAACAGATGCCTTTAATCATGGCAGACTGGATGACTGGACGAAACATCGATGAAATTAAAAACATTGTAGAAAAGCATATCAATAAAAGCCCTCAGCCGACTTCTATAAAAAATTTATTTAGATCAATTGCTCGCCTTATGCTTGATGCTCAAACGCTTGCTGATTCACAATCTCCAATTACCACTATGGTACAACTAGCAAAAAATCTGAAATCAAAAGGCTATAAACTTTATGTCCTTTCAAACTGGGAAGCTGATTCTTATAAATTAGTAAAAAAACAAAACACAGAATTATTTAACCTTTTTGATGGAATAATGGTTTCAGGTGAAGAAAAAATGGGAAAACCAAGCCCAGAATTTTATAAAAAACTTCTTGAAAAATATAATCTCAACGCAAATGAATGCATCTTTATAGATGATGAAATAAATAATACTCAAGCAGCACAAAAACTTGGCATTAAATCAATTGTTTGCAAAAATACCCCAGCAGTCTGCACAGGATTTGTTAATCTTGGAGTCATGATCTTGTCATGACAACCTTTTTAAATCTCGCCCAAAACATTCCACACAACTCAACTTTACTTATTGGCTTTTCTGGCGGGCCAGATTCTGTATTTTTACTTCATTTTTTAAATGATATTGCGCAAAGTCATAATCTTAAAATTATAGCTGCTCACTTAGATCATCAGTGGCGCCAAAACTCTTGCCAGGATGTTGCGTGGTGCTCAAATTTTTGCCAGCAATACAACAACGTCACATTTATCTCCAAGGTAGCATCTGAGCTAAATTTCACGCCCAAAACAAATGGGTCAAAAGAAGAAACAGGCAGAAAATTACGCCGACATTTTTTTATGGAGTGCGCTAAGGATTTTAAGGCTGATCACATCGTTTTAGGGCATCATCAAGATGATCAGATTGAAACCTTTTTTATCAGACTTTCTCGCGGAAGTTCTGTAACCGGACTTGCAAGCATGCGCATGAAAGATGGATTGTACCTAAGACCGCTGCTACATATCACAAAACAAGAAATTCTAGACTTTCTAGAGCTTCATCAAATTCCATTTTTAATAGACCCAACCAATACCGATACAGTATTTTTAAGAAATAGAATCAGAAAAAACCTTGTGCCAATTCTTGATTCTGTTGACTCACGAATCCACAAAAATATTATTTCTTGCATTGATCATATGCAAAAAACAGAAGATTTTTTAAAGCAAGTCACAAAGCAAACCATAAAAGAACTTTCAACAGATTTTGGTATCGACCTTGCTCGTTTCTTAAAGGAGCATGAAATTTTACAGCAACGAATCATTCTTTCTATGCTTATTTCTAGCAGCCAACCGTGTACTCCAAGTAAAGCTTTTTTTGGTGAAATCATTCGATTTCTACGATCAGTAAAACATAATGAACATCAACTACTCGAAACGCTGAAAATTATTAAAAACAAAAACAGCTTTTCTTTCAAAACTTTCTAGCCAGCTTTTATAGATTTACCTTCATTTTTTCAGGAAAACTGTTAATGATTTAAGGGGCCTAAGAGCCACAGATCGCTTAAAAAAGGAGAGCAATGGAAGATCACAAAAAAGAGACCGGCCTTCATCCAATTGTTGTATGGATTATTGCCTCTATTTTACTGCATTTATTATTTATCGTCATAAGCATCGTCCTTCGAATTGATGAACACAAAAAAGAAAACATCTTAAAAAAAGAAATGACTATTTCGGCAAAAGACAAGCAAAATGCCATCATGATGCTTGATCAGCCAAAAAAACCACAAGTCATTTCACAAGCACAAGCATTAAAACAATCGGCAATTCAAAAACCGGCTCAACCACAAAAAGCTGAACCAAAATCGGTAACTCCACCAAAACCACAAGCGCCAGAACCTCCTGTTGTGCATACATTAATTCCAGGAAGACAAGGCGTAGATAAACAAAATTTAATAGATGATGATGGTGGAGCAGAAATACCAAAAAAAGAAAAATCTCAAGAACTACCAAAAGAAGTTCAACAACCTGACAATTTTCAAAAAGAACAAGCCCAAAAGCAAGAACCCAAGCAAGAAGAAAACAATAAAGAAGATTCATCCAAAACAAGTCCTGAAAAAAAAGAATTTATTAACAAAGAAGAACCAATAACTATCTCAAAAAAAACAACCCCCGCAAATCAGTACCAAGACCCTGAGAAAACTATTAAGCCAGATCTAGCTAAAGAAGAATTATTAAAAAAAGATGGGCACGAAAAAACAATAGAAAAGAATGAAACTATAGAAAATGAAATCCCTAAATCTTTAAAAAACTTAAAAAAATTAACAACCGACAATTACGACTTAGATCCTTACCCATTTTCTCCAAAGCCTCATTCAAAATCACGCATGTCTTTAAAGGATCTTTCGATAGGATTTGACAACTATCGAAAAAACATAGGAAATAGCCAACATTTAATTCAACAGGGAAATACAACAGCTGCTGCATCTGGGCAAAGCTTAAAAATGATTACTTACAACAATCAGTTTGCAAAAACAATGCTTGGATCAATACACACCCACCCTCAATATCAATCAATTCAGTATGTCAGAGGCAAACAAATTGTCCTCGCCGTAACCATTGACAGACAAGGAACTCTTCTAAAGCTTGACGTTATTGCAAGCAGTGGCGACACAAACATGGATAAAATCATGGTTGAATCTATTCAATCTGCTGGTCTTTACCCGGCAGTTCCATCATTTGTACCTGATGATCCATTTTTTCAAAGATGGACAATTTTACATTAATCTCAGAATAGATAATTTGGAGCAATCTGTTTTTTTGATATACTAAAAACAGTGACAATAAAAGGTTATTTTAAACTTTATACTCCATTTAATTTATTATGAGCAAAAAAAATTTTTACGACATTTTAGGCGTCAGCAAAACTGCTGATGTTGCCGAAATCAAAAAAGCATATCGCGCACTCGCAATGAAACATCATCCTGATAGAAACCCTGGAAACCCAGAGGCTGAAGAAAAATTCAAAGAAGCAACATCTGCTTATGAAGTTCTTTCAGATGAAAAAAAACGTGCACAATACGATCAGCATGGTCATGAAAACTATAACAACATGCAAGGTGGCGGCGGTCATCATGGAAACATGGATGACATGTTTAGAAATTTTGGGGATATGTTTGGCGGAGTTGATTTTGGTGATATTTTCGGCCAAGGGCAATCTCAGCGTCGTAAAAAAAGCGGCCCAACTCCACAAAGAGGTCATGATTTAATCCAAGACGTCACCATCACCCTTAAAGAAGCGTACCTTGGAATAAAAAAAGAAGTTTCTTATTATCATGCTTTTGCCTGCACATCATGCAATCATCAAGGGTATAAAAACAAAACTGATGTTATAGTTTGTAGCAAATGTAAAGGCGCTGGACAAGTACGATTCCAACAAGGATTTTTCTCTGTGGCTCAGGCTTGTCAACCTTGCCAAGGCCAAGGATACACTATTAAAAATCCTTGCGAAAACTGCAAAGGCCAATCAAGAAAACAAGAATTTGAAAGATTTTCTGTTACCATTCCTCAAGGAATTTTTGATGGAGCTGAACTTCGTATTTCTCAAAAAGGCGATGCTGGAATTTATGGCGGTCCGTCAGGCGATTTATTCTTAAAAATAAAAGTAGCTCATGATAAAAAATTCACTCGAATTGAAAACGATTTATCATGCAACTTAATGCTAACTTACCCGCAACTTGTTCTGGGCTGCCAGGTTGAAATTGAAAACATAGATGGCACAAATATTTCAATAAAAATTCCAAAGGGATGTCCCGTTGGTGAAAAAATCATAGTTCCTGGAAAAGGTTTTATCAAACTAAAAGGATTTGGCGCAGGAAACTTAATTATTGTCACACAGTGCCACATTCCAAAAAAATTAACATCTACTCAAAAAGAATCTCTTGATTCTTTTACTAGTCAACTTGGCACTGACGTTACTGATCGCCAAGATGGTTTTATAAGCTCAATCTTTAAAAAATTCTTAGGGTAGCATCAAATACAAATTCAACACAAAAAAAATAGTCGCTCATTAATGAGCGACTATTTTTTTATATTTTAATTCTTAACTCTTAAAATTTTTTAGGGCTTGATTTTCTAGGAGATCCATTTACCCCATGCTCCAAAGGAGTCTGCGTTCCATGTTCTAATAAAACATTTTCATTTCTATTTTTTTTAGGAGTTTTAGATGGTGAAGACGTACCATGTTCTAAAGGAGTTTTAGTTCCATGAAGACCCCGAGGCTTTGGAAACATTCCAATTTTCTTTGGAGTTACCTTAGACGGTGAAGACACGCCATGATCAGCAGCTGATTCATAGCTATTATTTGCATATGCTGCAAGTCCAGCTAATTCTGGCGCTGACAAATTACTTTTCATTCCTTTGGGAGTATGGCAAACCCAGCTACCCTGTCTACACATTGAGTCATTTCCAACAGACGAACATCCAGGACTTGAAGGAAGATCATCGCAAGCACACTGCTCGCAGGAATCTATTAAAGTAGATAGTACATTAGAGGGCCTAATTTGAAACGGATATCTGCCAAGAGCCAAAGGCATTACCACATATTTATCCTGAAAGTATGTACTACGTGTGGTTACAGGGCCTTGATTTCTATAATTTGATGCCTGCAAAGCAATATCGCTTAGCAACATAAAGATTATCAGTAAACAAGACACAATGCCGTTTCTCATTTCAGCTCCTTGTAAATAATTGTAGATTTTCATTTTTTTCAATCTGTGAAAGAGGTCCCAATCAAGTAATTTGACTAACTATATAGTCAAACTCCAAATAAAGCAACACTCCCCCAGCAAGTTAAGACACACAATCCTAACATATGAATATTTAGAAAAAAAGAGTTTGTTGAAAAATTTAATTTTTGATCTTTTTTCTAAACTGGAACTTGTGCCTTCTTCATACTTTTATATGAAGCCTGGTAAGCGCCATTATACTTCTGTGTCATCTTTTGTACCATTAAATAAAAAAATTCACGATCCATGCTTTTTATAACAGCTTGCTCATGAGCCTCAAATAAACAGACTGGATATCCGGCACCTTTTTGAGCTTGATCCAAAGCAACCTGACAAATTTTATCCACCAGTGATTCATCGCCAGCAATCCAAAAAGGAAATTCCAAACGAACTATTTCAAAGCCTACATGCAGGTAGCAAAAATAAGGCTTTAAATGTTTTGGGTACATATATGAAATCGGTGATTTGCTCTGAAAAACAACTGACCGTTGTCCCTGTTTTAAAAAATAAAAAGCGATATCCATATCGCAAAGACCACCAAGCAAATCAAAGGACTCTTCTTTTTTCAGCTCATAACCAGAAGCAGCAATTTTTAAAACGTTAACTAATTCTTTAGATCGAGGAAAACTAATATATCCAGCATGTAAAACTTTTCTCTCGTACAATTTTTCTAGCTCTGCCAAATAAACTAAGACAAAATTCTGCGCATCGTCCCCTTGCATAAGTTGCTGCAATCCCTGCGTTGTTGAAAAAATTAAAGTTCCATCAAACAAACAAACAAATAACTCATCATGATTTTGCTTCAAATAATTATCTGACTGCTCCACAGCCGAAATTAATTCAAATGCTTCTCGCTGCTCATTTACAAAATCTCTCCCCTGAGCCCCTGATTGCTCATTGGAACTCACAATGACTGTTGGTTGACTTGCAAAAGCAACCGAACTCTTTTCGCTGCCATACCTTAAAAGCACTGAGCCAACGTTTATCAAATAGCACGGAGGACCCTGGTGCTTATCATAATAAATCTGTGATCCATCTACTGCTAGAACTGCATATGGCAAAGACAATTGATCAATATTTTTTGACATTCCAATTGATCCGCTCCAGTACGGAACCAAAAACGGCCATTTTTTTTCTTGAATTTTTTTAGCAAGATTAGCGTCATGAGCAATAGATTGCCAAACCTGCTTTGCAATGTCTCTTTCATGAGCAAATTTCACAGATAGGTCTTTACTTGCTTTATCGAGCTGCGCTACTAATTTTTGATGATCAAGCATGATAAAAGCCTTGGTAGATAGATTATTTTTTGATTAATATACAGAATACTTTTTTTTTGATACTTTCAAAACATTCTTTTTTATAAAATCGGAGAAAATCAATGAAAAAAAATATATTATTTCTTTACACCTTGCTTTCGATAAGCAATGCAGATCTTTACTCCTATGCAATATCTACAATATGCATTGATGTTGAAGCGGTCTTTCAAACCAATGCTCTGCAAGCTTCAAAATATGTTGGAAAATTTGATTCTGTAAGATATTTAACACAAGCAGGAAACCTACCAAATCAAGAAGATCTTTTTAAGCAACTCAAGCCAATTAAATCTATTTCTTCACAGGTTACATACAACAAAGGTTTAGCTATGCCTTTAATTTTATCTGACTGGCTTGCTTCGCTACAAACTTCAACAAAAATTAGCACCATCATTCAAAATTATTTAAACAATAAAGATATTTCAAATATAGAAAAAAAAGTTCTTCTCGCAATAGTTAGCATGATGCTCACACCAAATCATCTTGCCGACACTCAAAGCATATCTACAAAAATAGAAAGCTTGCTCGGTACATTACATCGCAATGGTTATAAAATATATCTAGTTGGAAATTGGGCAAACATTTCATCACTTAAAAAAAACTTTCCAAATGTTTTTAAAATATTTAAAGGCGTACACGTTTCTGGTGACATGCACCTTTTAAAGCCTTCTGCAGAATTTTATACAAAAATATTAGAACTTTCTGGCTTTAAATCTGATCAAATTCTCTGGATCGAAACTGAACAGAAATTTATATCTAAAATGAATCATTTTGGTTATCAAACCATTTTATACAACCATAGCCATCATGAAGATATTTTTAAAAACTTACAAAAATATGGCGTACGAACCTAGCCTATAAGTTTTTTTAAGCACTCTAAAAAAAATTCAACTTCTTGTGCAGTATTGTACAAAGAAAAGCTCACACGAACTGAAGCATTAATGCCACATTTTTGATGATACAATTGCACACAATGATGCCCTGCGCGAACGGCTATGCCAAAGCGGTCAAGATATGCAGCAATATCATGGGCATGATGAGTTTTCGAGTAAAATGTTACGATTGATCCATCTGGACTTAAAGGGCTTACTATTTCAATATCTTCGATAGTTTTTAAGCCATCATAAAGAATAGAGGTTAGCATAGCTTCATGCTCTTGCAGCTGCTGAAAATCAACAGACTCTTGTACAAAGTCAACACAAGCTCCAAGTCCAATTACCTGAGCAATATGAGGGGTTCCAGCTTCAAAACTATGTGGAAATGACTTAAAGCTTGATTCTTTTTCGCCAACAGAAAATACCATGCCGCCACCAAAGCTCGTTATAATCATTTGAGAAATTATTGACTCTTTAACAAAAAGAACACCAACGCCAGTTGGTCCAAATAATTTATGTCCTGAAAACACTAGAAAATCACATCCAATTTTTTCTACATCAATTGACCTGTGAGCGATTGATTGCGAAGCATCAATTAAAACCTTCGCTCCAATTTCATGAGCCATTTTTGCCATTGTTTCAATATCGTTAGTAGTTCCTAAAATATTTGAAGTATGCACAAGCGCCACAAGCTTTGTTTTTGCTGAAAGATGCTTTTTAAAAATTTCTGGATCGACATGACCAGTTAAAGAAACTGGCAAAATAGTTAGATTAAGCCCTTTTGCTATTGCAAGCTGCTGCCATGGAACAAAGTTGGAATGATGCTCAATTGCTGAAACTAAAATCTGATCACCTTGCTTTAAATTATAAAAAGCCCAAGACCTCGCAATAATATTTATACTTTCTGTAGCACCTGAAGTAAAAACGATTTCTTTGCTTTTTGCGCCTATAAAATGAGCAACTTTATCTCTTGATTCCTCATAGGCAGCAGTAGCTTTTTCCGCAAAAGTATACACGCCGCGACCAATGTTTGATTTATATGTTAAGTAGTAAGAAACAATATGCTCAAGGACCATTTGAGGCATTTGTGCCGTTGAAGCACTATCAAAAAAAATAAATGGATAACCATTAACCTTTTGGGTAAAAATAGGAAACACTTCTCTAAGAGCTGGAAAATTCATACTTAAATTTTTACCACTTTGCTTTAAACCATTTTTTGACATATCGCTTCCTCTAACAAATCTTTATCTTTAAAATTCTCTATCACAGAAGCAAAAAACGAACTGATCAAAAGCTTATGAGCCTTGACTTCTTCTAAGCCTTTGCTTTGCAAATACCATAATTGCTCTTTTTCAAACCGTCCAATTGCGCTTCCATGAGAACATTGCACATCATGCTGTAAAACTTCAATAGATGGTATCGAAATCACTTGAGCCTGCTTGCTGAGCAAAATGTTTTTATTTTCCTGGGAAGCTTGAGTTTTCCTTGCTTCCGGGCCAATGAAAATTAAACCCTCATAAAAGGCTTGTGCTCGACCTTTTAGCATTCCTTTTAAAAGGAGCTCGCTTTTAGCCATCTCTCCAATATGATTTTGAAAGGTTTTTATGCTTACTTTTTGATCAAAATCCAAAGCATAAACACCGTTAATAGTTGCCCGTGAGCTGCTGCCCTCCAAGTAAACATGGATTTCTAGAGAAAGATTAATTTTCGTTAGCAAAGATAGCTGAAAATCGATTTTTGCATGATCCTGTAACAAAATGTGGTACTCGACAAACCGATTTTCCTCATTTATGGAATTTAAATCATCTTGAACACTCAGCACACAATCAGAGTTTTTACCTAGGAGTACATACATTTTCGAAGTGCTTTGCCGCAAAGTACCAATTGCATGATTTATACTTGTTTTTTGGCAGCTTAAAACAGATAGTTTCAAGTCTGAAAAGTCATAATTTACATGAACGCCATTACTTAAAACAGGCTCAAAACCATGAGTATCTTGAAAAGTGATTGGCAATTGATAAGACATAAAAACAGCTTTACCGTAAATGGAATAATATAGCTATTCTACGTTATTTTCTGCATTTTAACAATCCTGCCAAAAAACGACAAAGCCTTTGCTATAAGGTGTTTTTTGATATATTATTAAAGTATATATTTAATCCTAACTTTAATAGGGGTCCTATGAAAACATTATTTTTACAATCAGGTCTTATTTTAATGACTACTTCTCTTATTTGCTCTGAAAGTAAAAGCTTTGAGCAAAGAGCAATGCCTTTACGGAGGGATATAACGATGTCTTACATTTTCAATTATCCAATAACTCTAAAAGCTCGAACAGATGCTAACCACATTTGCATTGAACACAAAGAAGTAAACACAGAAACTTGTTTTTCAAAAGAAGAATTTGCACAGTTTTTAATAGAACAATATAAAGCACTTACTGCATAAAGCACTTGCTGCAAAAAGAGATAAAGCTTTCTGCGATGGTATTTTAGATATGGCTAAAATAGATCTTCCAGTTGCAAAAGCCGATATTTCATTAAAAAAAATGAGAACAAATTTTTCAGAAATACACCTTAAAGCAGAAAGTTCAAATAATAAAGCATCTTTCAATTTTGATGAATCAAAGAATCCTGTGGTAGCTAACTATAGCCTAAATCATTAAGCATTGCTTTTTTCTCCAAAGAAATGACAAGCAGCTTCTATTATTTCCGATTTCATTGTTTCCATTATCTTTTTGATGCCATGTTTAACGCTAAACCAAAAATGTTCGATTGGATTAAAGTCT
>JAPLIP010000030.1 GCA_026389065.1 Candidatus Dependentiae bacterium | reverse complement strand
AAACTTTAAAGCTTATTGTATTTTGCACAGGAGCCTTTTGACTTTTCAATCGGGTATTTTTGTTTTATTTTTTCAATTTTTTGTAAAAATGCTTGAGTGGCATCAATGTTTGACACAGAGCAAAAGCGAAAGATTGAGAATAAAATGTCGCCAACTTCATCTTCGATTTCTTGGCGATTTTTTTGAGATTCTTCAAATGATGCCTGTGAGGTAATCCATAAAAATTTTTCTAAAAGTTCATTTGATTCAACAGAAAGGTTCATGCTTAAATCTTTTGGGGTATGAAACTGCCCCCAGTCACGATCTAGAACTAACTCTGTCGCGATAGATTTCATTGACTCAATGCTGGTGTTTGTATCGTTGTTTATCATTGTGGCCTGTTTTGAAATACTTTGTTCCATTTTTCTATAACTTTCATAATCTCATCTTCTACTTCTTGCGACTTTGCAGATAGTGGTTTTTTCTCAGGTTTATCAGTTTTAGTTTCGGTTGCTTCTTGTTTTGATAATTCTTGGGAACCATTTAAATTATTAACAATTGTTAATAGTATACTTAAAAATAATAACTGTTGTTTCATCATTACTACCTTATATTTCTTTTTTGATTCTAAGTGGACTATACGATATACTTTTGTAGTCGATTTTACAAGCGTTTGCCAAAGGATAATGTATGAATAAGTTGCCAGATATAAAGACAAATTTTCCAGAGTGGTATCAAGAAGTAATCTATGCTGCAAAACTTGCAGATCAAGCTCCAGTCAGGGGTTGCATAGTAATTCGTCCTTATGGAAATGCTATCTGGGAAAATATCAAGTCTGTGCTTGATGCGCGCATCAAAGCAACGGGTCATGAAAATGCATTGTTTCCTTTGTTTATTCCTAAATCATTTTTTGAAAAAGAAGCAGAGCATGTCGAAGGGTTTGCTCCAGAGCTTGCAATTGTAACCCATGCTGGCGGCAAGGAGCTCGAAGAGCCGTTGGTTGTTCGTCCAACATCAGAAACAATGGTTCATCATATGTTTGCAAAATGGATTGTATCCTATCGAGATCTTCCTTTAAAAATAAATCAATGGGCAAACGTTGTTCGTTGGGAAAAAAGACCAAGAGCTTTTTTAAGAACAACTGAATTTTTCTGGCAAGAAGGCCATACTGCACATGTAACTGAAAAAGAAGCGCTTGATGAAACTTTAATGATGCTTGAAGAATATGTGAAACTTGCTCAAAATTATTTGGCAATTCCGGTTATAAAAGGCAGAAAAACAAAACACGAACAGTTTCCTGGAGCACAAGCAACTTATACATTTGAAGCTTTTTTAATTGACGGGAAAGCTTTACAGATGGGAACATCCCATTTGCTTTCTCAAAGTTTTGCAAAATCCTTTGATATGAAATTTCAAGACCAAGATGGCAATCTTTCTTATCCATATCTTACCAGCTGGGGCACCACAACTCGTTTGGTTGGAGCTGTTGTTGGTAGCCATGGCGATGATCGAGGATTGATAATCCCCCCAAAAATTGCACCGATTCAAGTAGTAATTGTGCCAATACTTAGAAAAGATACAAAAGATATCGTTGTCGATTATGTTAAAAATTTAGAAAAAGATTTTATTGCCGCTGGTATCAAAGTTAAAGTTGATTTAGATGAGCATACATCGCCTGGTGCTAAATTTTATGAATGGGAACTCAAAGGCGTACCTCTTCGCTTAGAAATTGGAGCTCGAGATATTGATGGTGGAGTAGTCGTTGCAACTTCTAGACTTGGAAAAGAAAAGCAAACAGTTCCTGCTCAGGGTATTGTTGCATCGGTTGCTAACATGTTAGAAGAAATTCAAGCACAGCTACTTAAACGAGCTCAGGATCGATATGAAAGCATGTGGCATAAGGCTGACAAGTTAGAGAGCTTTTCGGCAGCACTGACTGAAAATAATGGTATTTATCAAGTTGGTTGGTGTCATGACTATGCTTGTGAAGAGCGGCTCAAAGAATTTGCAGCATCAATTCGATGTATGATTGATAAGCAAGAGCTTAAACATTGTTTTGGCTGTGGAAAAGATTCGCAGGGTGATGTTATTGTTGGTAGATCTTATTAAAAATAAGAGAAGTATGAAAAAAAGTAGAGTAGTAATAATTGGGATAAGCTTCATTTTTAGCTTTCTTAATGCAGTAGACCTTGCAAAAGAAAATAATTCTTTTGCAAATCAGGAATTGATCTCAATTAAAAAAAAAGAAGAATCTTTATCAAAGATGGAGATGATCGAATCGATTAGAAATCACATTCAAAAAATGGGTTTTGCTTCAGTTCATCATGAGGTTGAATCATTAAAGGCAAAACCGTTGATGGTTGTTAAAGATATTTATCAACAATGCAAGCAACAAGATCTTGGGCTTTCTATTGATGAACACAAGCCAGGTCAATCCAGTCGAGTTGAACTTGAATCAATTGGTTTAAAAAATTTAGACCAGCAGAAATCGAAGTTTATCAAAATTCCTGTAGTGAGTCCTGTCGTGACTTCAATCATGAAAAACATACAAAAAATATTTAATATTCCAGATGGATCACAAGGAGATCTTCTTGTGGGAATTTCTAAAAAGCTAGAGCAAATAGGTTTTTCAAAAGAAGATATTGATAATGAAATATCTATGCTACATAAAGCGTCAGTTTCAGATTTGAAAATGCTGTATCCAACGTTGCGTAGTGAGCTTGAAAAAAAAATTGCATCAAAGTCTTTTTATGTTGATGGAAAATCGTCGTCTGTTGATACAATTGCACAGATGGCTCATCAGTGGGCATCAACGGCAGCAATGGTAGCAGTTGTTGGCGTTTCGAGTAGTGGTTATGATTCGACTGGATTAACAGCTTTTTCAACTTCATTGTTATTAGATCCTCGTCTGACTTATTTTAATGAACTTACAAAAACAGATTTCTTAGAGCTTCTTTATGCCCATTATGATAGCTACGACAAGGCGAAAAATTTATATTTAGATCCAAATTATAAAGTTTCTTTGCTTATGTCTCGAGAAGAAATGTTATCTACGATCTCAGATAAAATGACAAGCTTGGGCTTTTCCAAAGAAGAAACAGCAGAGTTTATAAAAAATCACCAGGAAAATAGTTTGCAAGACATGCGATTTTTATATGAGTTTTATGAAAAGTTAGCCGATCAAAAAGCTAATCTGAGCAAGCAAGATAAAAGCGTTGCTCAAATGAATCGTGCGCAATTGGTCAAGGGTATTAGTTTTATGGTAAAAAATGTTTCCAAGGATAAAGTAATAGAATTTGTAAAAGAGCTTAAAAATCTTGATCTTGGAAAGCTTCAAACTATGTATCAAGATTTACAATCTATTTCATCTCAGTCAAGCAATAAGATATATGACTTACCAGCATTTCAATCAAAAACGCAGCAGCTCCTTGTTTATTTAATGAAAAATCAACCGATGATAGCAGAAATGGTTGAATCATTAATGATTACTAAGATAAAAGCTGATTTAAGAGCTCAGGGTAAAAGCGAGTTTTATGTTCAAGCTAAGATAAAACACCTAGAAGAAATTAAAGCAACTCCATCGGTTAACGCTATGAGCTTTGCTTATCTACCGTCTTCAGGTTTGTAAAAAAGGATAATTTTGAGAAATTTATTTCAGAAGTTTCAGCACTATTTAATGACAGAAAAATGTTCTGCAAATAATACGATTGAAGCTTATCGGCGTGACATTGAGCAGTTCTTACAGTTTTTAGAGACTGAGTATTCAATCTCAAGTGTTACTGACATTTCTAATCAGCATGTAAAAGATTTTTTAAAGCACCTGAAGCATACTTTAGACATTGGTTCAAAATCTGCATCTCGAAAGCTTTCTGCGTTAAAAACATTTGCAAATTATTTATCAAAGTATCATGACATCGTACCATTTACCAATGGGGTTCAATTTCCACAGCTCGCAAAACATTTACCAAAGCATTTAACCCAGGATCAGGTAAAGGCTTTGCTGGTTGCTGCAGACGAAGAAAAAACGGTAATTGGCCAACGTAATAAAGTAATGCTTTGCTTGCTCTATGCCTGTGGTTTTCGCGTCAGTGAGCTAGTTGCTTTAAAGTGTTCGAACATTAATTTTGAAGATAGCTGCTTGCAGGTATCAGGAAAGGGTGGAAAGGATCGAGTAGTGCCTCTGCCAAATGAAATAATTGTACTTTTGAAAGCATACCTTGATCAAATTCATTCCAGGCTGCTTGGGGTAGATGTAAAAACTAAAAACAAAAGTGCAAGGCGTGATACAGATTATCTTTTTCCTGTTTTATATGCTGGAAAAATGGGGCATATTTCTCGCCAGGCGTTCTGGAAAATCATAAAAGACATTGCTAAAAAATCTGGTTTGATCAATTCAATCTCGCCACACGTTTTACGCCATTCTTTGGCGACTCACATGCTTAAAAGGGGTGCAAATTTGAGAGTTTTACAAGCTCTGCTTGGTCATGAAAAAATAAATACAGTTCAAATTTATACACATCTTGAAATGACACATTTACGAGAATTGTATGATAAATATCACCCACGAGCATAGAAATCATTTCAAGATTGATTGAGAAAATATGCTGGTTTTGTATACTTGTTTAGTTATCAATTTTTTTATATGCAAGAAAGGTTTTCATGAGTAACTCGTTTGTGATTAGTCAAAAAGATTTTTTGGCTACTCTTTTTTTTATGCAGCCAATTTGCACAAAGAAAACAACAATATCATCAACTTCTTGCATTCTTTTCCATGTATCAAACAAAGAATTAATTTTAAAGGCTACAGATTTAGAAATTAGCCTACAGTACAGCTGCCAGCTTCTTGAAAGCTCCGTAGAAAGCATTCAGTTTTTAGTTCCGGGCAAAAAGATCTTTGATGTGGTCAAAGAGATGGCTGGAGATATTGAATGTATTTTTGATGAGAATCAATTGACTATTAAAGCCGAAAAGAAAATTAATATTTCTTTCAATATTAAAAGAGCAGAAGAGTTTCCACCGCTACCTGAGCGAATTGAAAATCTTATGCAGATTGATTCATTGTTTTTGTCAGACATGCTTGGAAAAGTTTCGTTTCTTATCCCACAAAATAATGCAACGCCATCACTCAATGGATTGTTTTTAGAAATTTCACCTAAAGATTTTAAGCTTACGACTACAGATGGTCATTGCTTGGCCCAAGTTACATCAGAAAAATATGTTTTAGAAAAAGAAAAGAAGTGGTTGCTTCCAAGGCGTGCTATTTTTGAACTTAAAAAAATTCTTGAGAATGCAGATGTCCCATCTATCTTTTTAGGAATGTGTGATAATCAACTAGTCTTTTCTGGCGATAGATTCAATTTTTTCACAAAATTACTTGCGGATGAATTTCCAAAATATGAATCAATTTTACAACATGATTCATTCATGCCAGCAACAATTAACAAATCAGATCTAGTAAAAACCCTTAGGCGGTCAGCTTGCTTGCTTTCGGGCCAGTTCTTAGCTACGAATTTTCTGTTTTCTAAAAAACACCTAAAAGTCTCTTTAAAAAATTCTGAAATTGGAAATTTAGATGAGTTGCTTACAATTGAAAATTTCACATCTGAAAATTTAGAAATGCGCTTTTATTCGCCATATCTTTTACAGGGTTTACAGTCCTTCGAAACTGAAAGTATTACTTGTTTTCTTAAAAGCAATACTCGACCGATTATTTTTAAGGCAAGTGATGAAATGTGTAATTTAATGTATTTGGTTATGCCAGTTTCAGCAAATAACGCGTAAAAGAGATTTGATTGTTTTTAACAAAACTAGAACTAAAGCAGTTTCGGTGCTTTACCGATAAATCAATTTCCTTTTCTTCGCAGATTACTTTAATTACTGGAGATAATGGTTCTGGAAAAACATCAATTGTCGAAGCGATTAATTATTTATGTTATTTTAAATCGTTTAGATCGCATGTTTTAACTGATTTAATGTCTTATGAGTCTGATAGCTTTTTTTTAAAAGGTAATTTTACCTTACATCAAGAGCCAGACGTTTCTCATGTGATCCAAGTTGGATATGCACACAAAAAGAGAATCATAAAACTAGACCAAAAAAACGTAACCTCTTATAAAGATACGTTTCCTTTTTTTAAGGTTATTACTTTAACAGAAGATGACATTGATTTAATTAAAGGTTCTCCATCTGGAAGAAGGGCTTTTGCAGATCAAGCTGTCCTTTTTGCCAAGCCTGAATCAATGGATATTTATCGCAACTTTAGAAATATCTTAGAAAATAGAAACGCTCTACTTTCCGGTGCTTATGGAAATTCTAATAATTTGGACAAAATAGAGTTTGAAGTTTGGACTGAAAAACTGTGGGCAAGTACGATAATGATTCAAGGGCTTAGAATCCTTGAGCTTAAAGCCATAGAAGTTGAAATAAACAGTCTGATCGATAGATATTTTGACGGAGTTTATGAAGTTGAAATTCAGTATGAGGCTAAAGTTGCCAAGCAGGGCGAATCCATGGAAATGTTTTTACAGAAAATATCTCAATTAAAGCATCAAGAGGTTGTTTTAAAGAGGTCTTTGTTTGGAGCTCATTTAGATGACCTTGTTTTTCAAATAAAGGGTAAAAAGGCAAAAATGTTTGCATCGAGGGGGCAACAAAAATTAGTCTCGCTTTTATGTAAATTAGCACTCATTTCGACCAATAGCTCGAATGGGCCATTGCCACTGGTTCTTATTGATGACTTTATCTCAGATTTTGATAAAATTCGGTTAAGAAATCTTATACATTTCTTCCTGTCATGTAAAAATCAGATCATTATCACATCCCCTTTTTGCGACTCAGAGCTAGAAAGTCTTATTCTAAAGGCTCATCCAGACGTCATATCAATAAATTCATAGACAGGCTGTCAGGAAATCTTTTTTAATTGTGCCTTGTCCGCTTGACAGAAGGGCAAGAACTGATAGAATTAATAGTGAATCAAGTAATTAAAATTAATTATAAATTATCTCATTTGTAATTAATTGCCAAATTTAATTTTGGGTTTTAATTACATTAATTGATTCTTTAAATTAGGCTTCATTACTACTCTCCTTTTTTCCACCGCCTTGGTACTTGTATCGACGCGGTGGATATTTTTTTGTAGAGCTTTTTTTATAAGGAGCCTGAATTGTGTTGGTAGGTAGTTATTGTATTTAATTTTCATAGTGAATCATAATTACAGGTATTGATTCATTGACCGTGAGTATTTCGCACATTCGCTTTATATCTTGAAGTGAAAACTGATCCAAAAGGTCTTTTGTCATTTCGATCCATACAAAATCAAAATATGAATGTTCAACAAAAAAATCTTCTATTGCTCTATCGATTTCAAAGCTTTGAGTATACTCTTGAATGAGTTGATACATGTCGACTGTTTGCAGATCAAGGCAAATAGGTATAGCAGTTAAACATCCAACATTATGATAATAATTTAAAGAATTCAAAAAAGTGTTAATTAATGATCGTCCGCTCGTAATATTTTTTACCGTGATTTTATGAATCCTCGGTGTCATGAAAATATTTTGCAATTCAATAATTTGAAAATCGCAAAATGGCGGATTAAAATTTTTAGCAAGTTTTTCATCTCGCAAGATCACTTTTTTTATCTCAACCAATGGTCTTAGCTGTTTCAAATTTTCCATCTCTCTCTTTCGAAATTTATGCTTCTTTTTTGAAACTGTTTATACTGTAGAAAAATTTAAAAAAGAGAGTCAATGGTTTTGCAAATAAAATAAAGATCTGGTGCTACTTTGTGTTGGTTCGTATTCAAAAAACATGATTCTGATCGGATAAGTCAATTGTGCTTATTATAATTCTAGCTCCAGGTCTTTTATTATTTTTTCTATTATCTCTAAGGGTATTTCTCTGTTCATTACTTGATCATGATTGAATTCGTGTGTGAAAATACATTGATGGTCAAGATTGAGAATTTGACTTAAAAACCAATAAGTTGCTTTAATTTTTTTTTGAAAGAGTTCTATGATTTTTGTTCCAGGTTTTGAAAAAATTGTATTAACTAGACCCGCGCCATGAGTAGCAATAACTATTTCTGCATTGTTAAATAATTCAACTTGTTGCAAAAAGGTTAGCTTGCTGAGCTGGTATCGCTCAAATCCATAAAGACTTAATAATTTAAAAATATCATCTTCGTTTGATGTTTGCCTTATTTGCGCATCTGACCTAGAAATAAAAACTTTTTTTGAAAAAAGATGGTTATTTTGCACAATAGGTAGCATTTTTGCTCTCAAGAAATTTATGTGCCAAGGTGCGCAGTATGATGTTTTTATGCTGCCCATTTGAGCATCTCCATGGGCTAAAGATGGAACAATGAGCTCGTCAGATACAATGTATGGATAATCTTGGGGGTCTATAACCTTATCTGGGCTTATGCCGCAAGCCATCAATGTTTCCTTCATGAAAGGTTGATGGCTTGAAACATAGAGAAAATCATATTCTATACCAGATGTTTCAAGGGTTGCTAGGCGTGATAAAACTGCGGATATCCAATGAAAGTAGCAAGCGGTTGAGTTTGTTTTGCAAGATACTGAAATGACGGCAACTCTGCCTGGAAAAAAATAAGCAGACTCTATGTTTTCGTTTTTGCTAAAAAACTGCGCAGCTTTGGATTTAAGTGACTTGAGAGGAAAGATAAAATCACTTATGATCTGATCTTGAAAAATAATAAATCCATCTTTAGAATATACTGATCCTTGTGGTATTTTTGCTACAAATGATTCTTTAAATATTAGGTTAACTGGTGCTAGTTTTATAGATAAGTCTTTGGAGAAGGAATTAAGGATTAGTTCTTTTTTTTCAAAAACTTTAAAGAGTTCGATTGCTGGATCTTTTGTGAGTAGCTCTTCTAGGCTGACCAAGCGTTGAGTATTTCCAAGTATTATTGATGAATTGAGTAGTAAAATGAACAGAAGAGTCATTGCTTTTTCCTTTTTAAGAATTTATATATAAGCCATGTTACATAAAAACCGTTAAAAAATGAAATAGGCCAGCTTTAAAAAGCTGGCCTATTTTCCAAAGAATTAATAAATAAAATTAATTCAAAATTGCTTCTCCGATAACAGCAATAACGCTTTCATCAGCAGCTAGCAAGTTAACAAGTGTCGTATCAATTGTAAATGGATTGTATGTTTCTTGATCTGAAATAGGCTCACAGCAACCTTCATTGATAACCCATCCTTGAACTTCAGATAGATTTCTTAGGTTTGTAGCATAAAACTGTAAACCATTTTGTGATGCAGCTATTTGCGCAATGTTTCCGCAAGTAGTAACTGTATCAACACGGAAAGGATCTTGTGGGCAGCTAAAATCAAAGATCTCTATTTTGTTTGGATGTGATTCATTTACAGCAAAAACAAAATCACCTTTAGCGATCATTTGAGTTACTTGACCACAAGCTTGAATTGATGAAACAAATTTACCACAGCGAGTAAATGCTTCAATTTTAGTATTGCAATGACTCGTTGTATAAACCAAGTTTTTCCCGTCAGCAGATGCAATATGTGTTACAACGCCAGAAACTTGTGGAAGCAATGTTTCATTGTCGCCATCTGTGCTGTATAAAGTAATATGTTTTCCATGAGCTAAGTACACAGAGCCTTCACAGTCTTCATCTTCTGTGTTGCGATTGTTTACCGCAATATCATTAATGCAATGAGATTCAACGCTTCCTTTGTAGCTATCGTTGTATCTCCAAATATCAACATGTGTGCGACATTCATTTAATGATGCAACATATTTTCCTGTTGCTACCAATTGCTCAATTGGTCCGTGTGCTTTATGGCAGAAAGCAGAAGATGATCCGCCTTCAGAACACCAATGATAAATTACATCTTTGTCAGACTGAAAGCTTGCAAAAACTCTATCACAACGTGTAGACGCAAGGTGTGTTATTTGTTCGTGTAAATTAAATGATGTGCTGATGTCGTCGCCATCATTATATTCATAGTTGCGCAGGAAGCAATCGCCGCCAACAAATAGTCTCTCTTTGCCTGCAACTAAGAAATTGACGTCAGATGGTTCACTCAGTGGATTGTATGTGCAAATCACACTTTCCCATTCACAGTTTTCAGCAAATCTCCAACCCCAAACATCATGAGGGTTGTCATTTGTTACTGCGAATACACGATTTCCACAATGCGAGCTTACAGCTAGCTTTTCTACAACTCCACAAGTCCAATCATTAATATTAATGCTGTTGTAAATAGCTGGGTTACATAAATCTTGGAAATTTAAGATTCTGATCATATTGGCACATGTTGTTGTTACAAAAGCAATAACACCATCTGAAAGAGCGTTCATTAATTTGATTGGGGTGTTGCTGTAGTATTTGCTTACTTGTTGACCAGAATTAGATTCGAAAACCAAGATTGTGCTATCTTTTGTTGCTGCGTAAATATAATCAGAGCAATCAGTTGTTGCAAGTATAGTAATTTCTGAATAAGCTTTTCCATCGAAATCACACTGATGATGACCGCAAGATGAGTATTTTTTAATAGTTGAGCCAACAGCCAAATAAATATATTGATCATTGGTGATAACTACATCTGTAATCGCTTCACAAGATTCAATAGTTCCTTGTACATCACCGCAAGCACTATAAATAGTTACTTTTTTGTTATTATGAGCAACTGCAGCAATTAACGATTCTCCCGCGTATAGCTTTGTGATATCGCCACATGTTGACTCACAGAATTCCTGTGCATGGCCACCACAACTATTAAATTTTTGTACTTTGTTTGGAATATTTGAGAAAACAGCAAAAGCTTCTCCACAGTGTGTTGTTGCTAAGTGAGTAATGGTTGATTTAGGTATTGTAAAGCAAGATTCATGATCACCACAGTAAACACTATAGCTTTCCATTTTGTCTTCATCTTCATTTTTACCATAAACAGTAACGCGATTTTCATCAGCAGCAATATGGCTGATGTCAATGCAGAATGTTAATGGATCAAATCCACTAATGGTATTTACTTCCATTCCACAGCATCCATCTTCTAAGCACCAGCCTTCAAGCTTTGTTAAATCATTGCTATGCGTTACAAACACTCGAGCATACCCACCAGAAGCGACAACCATTTCTCTAATTGGACCACAAGCTGTTACCGTTGTGATATGTGATGGTTCATAAGCACAGGTGAAATCAAAGATTTGAATTTGATTACAGCTTCCTTCTGAGACAACAAAAACATAATCATCTTGTGTTGCAAGACGAATTATTGCACCATCTGTGCAAACAGAAGAAACTTTAACACCTGTTGCATTATTCCAACACTCTAATTTGTTATTTTCGTCATTTGCAACAAAAATATAATCTGAAGATTTTGAAGTTGCTATAGCATTTACTCTTCCTGGAGCAGCTGGGCAAGTTTCAATAAAGCAACCATCAGCGGCATACCTATTAAAATGTTTGCCATAAGCAAGGAAAAGATTCTTTTCGCAGTCATAGTTGTTTAACGCCATCTTTGTGATAGGTTCACAGTTTTTAATGCATGATAATTTGTATCCTTCAGAGCACCATACATCAGCTTTAGCTGGGCATGTGCTATTTAATGTTGCTACAAATCCAGAAGCAGCTTGAATATCAGTAATTGGTCCAGCGGCAGGGTGACAAAATGTTGAGAATTCACCAGAGCAGCCAACGTTCCAAGAATGAACTTTAGAAGAATTTGTTACGTTGTCAGGAGAAACGCTTTGTGCTGATGCAAAAACTTTTCCACCATGTGTTGCTATGTGATTTAATCGTAAATTATGATTGTCGTAGCTAGACGCTGAAACTGAATTTGTTAAATCGTACTTGTATAAGCTTCCTGTGATAGAGCTTGATGATGGTTGCACAGCCCGCTGTGCTTTTTTTGGGATTATAACCTGTGTCAGTGATGTTAAAAACATACCGACATATAACATTTTTTTGATCATGAACTACTCTCCTTTTTGGGGATATACATATACTATTTAAAAGATCTTTTTTAAATAAGCCTCATAAAATAAATTTATTTCATGAGGCTTATTTTTTGTTAAGTATTAAAAGTTAATTATGAAGCTTGTCTAAAAATAGCGATTACAGAATCATCTGCTGCTAAAAGATTCATGTTGTTTGTTAATGTAAATGGATTGTATGTGTCAAGCTCTGTTGCTGGAGTACAGCTTCCAGAATCAATGCTCCATCCTTGAATATCTTTAGGATTTGTGCTGTTTGTCGCATACAATTCTAGTCCGTTAGCAGATGCAGTGATTTGCACAATCGGTCCTGCAGCTGTTACAGTATCAAGAAGGTATGGATCATGTGAGCAGCTAAAATCAAAGATTTCAATTTGATCTGGATTTGATGAATTTACAGCAAACACAAAGTCACTTTTTGATACCAATTGTGTAATTGGTCCAGAAGCACAAATGTGTGAAGACGTTACGCCTTCAGTAGTAAATGCTTCAATTTTATTATTATCTGAGTTAGCTGTAAATACTAATGCTTTGTCGTCATTTGAAGCGATAAGAGTAACTGTTCCTGAAACTTGAGGGAACATTGTTTCATTGTCGCCATCTGTGCTGTAAAGAATAACATGGTTTTCGTGTGCTAAGTAGACAGAGCCTTCGCACTCTTCTTCTTCTTGCTCAGTATCACAATTGTTGACCGCAATATCATTGATGCCAGATTTATTGATAGATCCTTTGTGTGAGCCATGATAATTCCAGATATCGACCGTGTCAGCACAATTGTTTAAAGCTAAAACGTATTTGCCTGTTGCAACTAATTGAGCAATCGGTCCTTGCGCATCATGGCAGAATGTTGAAGATGATCCACCTTCGGAGCACCATTTGTATATTTGTTTTTTGTTTGTTTCAATACTAGCAAAAACTCTATCGCAGCGAGTTGATGCAAGGTGAGTGATTTGTTCATGCAAATTAAATTGCATATTAACATCACCTTCATCTTCAAAGCGATAATTAGTTAAGTATCCTTCACGATACAACGTAAAGTTTGAAGGTGCGCTTGAAACTAAGAAATCGATAGGTCCTTCACACACAGTTAATGGATCAAATCCATCAAGAGTGTTAAATTCGCCTTCGCAATTTAGATGACTAACGTCCCATCCGTAAACTTGATTACTGTTGCATGCTGGAACTACTAATAATTTATTATGGCAGCTTGAAGTGCCAAGCATGTGTAAAACTCTATCGCCTACATCAATTCTACCAATTGTTTCTGGGCATGATGGCACACAGAAATCCATAACATGAACAACAGAAGGGCGTGACTCATAAATAAAGCAAACTTTTGCATCATCATAGGCAACAATTTTAGAAATTGGAGCATTGCCATAGAATTTACCAACTCTTTTGCCATGACGGTTGTCAAATGCAATAATTGCATCTTCTTCTGTTACGGCAAAAACATAATCAGCATTAGGTGATGTTGCAAGAGATCTAATAACCTCATATGAGCGTCCTTGATAATACCAAGCAAACTGACCATCGGGCTTCAGCTTTAAGATAAAAGAATTCAGGTTGGTAATATCATCGCCTGTGAAAATCAAAGCTTCCATAGTGATATAAATTGATCCATCGCATTCACTATTAATAACAAGGTCGATTACAGAAATATTACTGAAAATAACTTCGCCAAAGGATCCATCTAATTCAACAGATGAAATTTTACATCCGTCTGCAGAGAAAATATCAACAATATTGTTATCGCTTACCGTGACAATTAAGTCATCAGCAACGGCCATTTTAGATATATCTCCTGAAGCCTTTTCTTTGAATGCTACAGCATGTCCACCGCAACGATCAAACTTTTGAACTTGATTTGGAGCATTCTCAAAAACGGCATACACGTTACCACAATCTGTTGATCCAAGGTGAGTTACTACAGATTTAGGAATGGTAAAGCAAGATTCATGGTCACCACAATACACATTGTAGCTTTCCATTTTATCTTCATCTTTGTCTTTGCCATAAACTGTAACGCGATTTTCATCTGCAGCAATATGATGTACAGGTGAGCAAAATGTTAATGGATCAAAATTATTAATTCTGCAGCCATCATGCTTCCAGCCTTCAACTTCATTAATATTCATGCTGTTTGTAGCAAATACGCGAGCGCATCCGCCAGAGGCAACTACCAACTGTCTGACTGGGCCAGCAGCTGTTAATGTTGCGACAAAAGAAGGATCATACGGACAGACAAAGCTGAAAACTTCAATCTGATTTGACTCATTAATTGAAACAGAGAAAACATAACCATCTTGAGTTGCAAGACGAGTTACTGGTCCTTGTGCACAAACTGAAGATATTTTAACGCCCGTTGCGCTATTCCAGCACTCAATATGATTATTTTCATCATTAACTGTGAAAATATAGTTCGAGTCTTTTGAGGTAACAACAGAGTTAACGCGTCCTGCAAAAACAGGGCAGCTATCTTCAAATGTTGGTCCCTGAGCATTAAAGTAGCGCTCAAAACGTTTTCCTTGAGCAAGGTATGAATTATACCCATTTACAAACACTATCAACAATTGGATTGTCGATAGTGTTTGTAAATTGTGTTGAACCATCAAAAGTCCATAGATCTGCAACGTGTTGATCTGCACTGTTAAGAGCTGCTACTAAGTTATCACCAGAAACAAGTTTTGAAATTTCACCTGAAGCATTTGTTGAAAAAGTTGAGCTTGTAGGAGATCCAATAGTCCAAGAATCAACTCTGTTTGGAGTATTAGAATAGGTTGTAAAAAATTTAGTTTCTGCAGTTGCAAGGTGAGTGATGATATCTGTTGGGCCATATGTTTTATATGGAGCCGGTGTAGTTGAGCTTGTAGGATTTGCACTTAAGATATTAGAAATAACAGCTTTGACTGGTACGTTTGGATTGTTATTAGCATTGCTATTATTGTTTCCAGCTGGCGTAGAAGATGCCCCTGATGGAGTACCAGTAAAGCTACTACCACCACCGGTAAAAGGGCCTGTCTGTATGTTGGGTGCATAAGCACCCAACATACAGGAAAAAACTATAACTAGTTTGTTAATTCTCATTAAAAAACTCCCTGTTTATTTGTAAAATCTAGAAATTCAATGAACCCTGAATGCCAACGCTCCATAATTGAGCAGCATTGTTATTATCATTAGTGAATTCCCGATTAAAGACGCAGATGGAGTGTAACGATGTTCGTTCCATGTGTATCCAATTTGTCCAAATACTTTACCAGTGTATGCTCTTTGTGCAGCAGCACCATTGATATCAAGTGCATCATTTAAATCAGCAGGGATACGGTTTTTAGCTAGACGACCATCAGCAATTCCAGTAGGAAGTGTTGTTGGAAGAGAATAGAAAGATTCAGGTGTTGGTGGAGCAATTCCAACGCTTGCAGGTTGTACTGTATTTACTAATTGAACAGTAGCTTGTGATTTAGAAATTGTAGCTAACGGTTCGCAAAGGAATGTTGCATATGAATTTTGTCCAGCAATTGTTTCATTACCAACAATGTTGTACGCACTTACTTGGCGACCAACTACAGCAAAGTCATTTAAGTTTTGCAATCTTAAATCAACTGCTGAAGCAAAATCGATAGCTAGACATTCTTTTGATCTACCCCAGAATTCACCACCAACAGCAACATTCCAGTTATTGAAATGG
>JAPLIP010000029.1 GCA_026389065.1 Candidatus Dependentiae bacterium | reverse complement strand
CTTTAAGTAAAGAGATTAAAAATTATAAAAAATGGAGGATTTGATGAAAAAAATGTTATTTGCGGGTTTTCTTAGTATGTCTTTAGGATTAGCCTGTGATCATATTTCTAAGCAAGATTTATTGCATAAGGCAATAGAAACGGGCGATATAAGGCAAGTCAAGTCTTTGATTAGAAAAGGAGTAGATTTAAATGCTTCTGATAATTATGGAAATTTCCCAATTAATATAGCGAGTAGTAATGACCATGTTGAAGTCATAAAAGCTTTGATTGCTGCTGGTGCAAATATAAATAAACAGAGTAATCTTGGTGGCTATGCGCCATTACATGTTGCTGCAGATAATGGTTTTTATGGTCCTGTTAAAGCTTTGATTGCTGCTGGTGCAAATGTAAATATTAAGGATAATCATGGCTATACGCCATTACATATGGCAGCAGAGAATGGAAATTTGGATATAGTTAGGGCTTTAATTAATTCTGGATCAAAATTAAATGTTAAGAGTAGTGATGGAACTATACCATTACATTTTGCGGCAGGTCTTAGACATTTAGATGTAACACAAGCTTTAATTAATTCTGGATCAAAATTAAATGTTAAGAATAGTGATGGTGATACGCCATTGCATTATGCTGTAGTTGGTGGTTGCTTAGACACAGTAAAAACATTAGTTAATGCAGGATCAAATCTAGCTATTAAAAATAAAGATGGTCAGACGGCAGCAGATATTGCAGAAAGTAAAGTCGATTCTGCAGATATGGAAGATAAAAATGACTATAAAGAGATTAGTGATTATCTTAGATCTGCAATGGCTTCTTTAAAAGGTGAGGCTGATAAAGTTTATAAATCACTTTAAAAAATAGAACTAACTACAATTTTGCCCGGGATGTGTTTTTTTTACATATCCTGGGCATATCTTTGACAAGTTACGCTGTTGATGCAGCCAAGACTGGCAAAAGTAGTCCAGATGTGTGTAACTCCATAGCTCATAAATGGCAGGGGGATTCCAACCACAGGCATTAAATCGAGCACCATGCCAATATTGATCATGGTTGAAAAAACAATAGGGGCTAAAAGGCCAAGGCACATCAGCTTTGGGTATAACGATGAGATAGTCGAAATAAGTCTAACGAGTTGTAAAAACAGTGAAAGGTACAGCAGTAAAACAAATATTGCACCAATAAATCCTGCCTCTTCGCATAGAACAGAAAATATACAATCGGTTCTACTTTCAGGCAAAAAACAAAATTTATTTTGAGTTCCTTTTCCAAAACCTTTGCCTAAAAGTCCACCAGAGCCAACCGCAATTTTTGACTGTTCGATTTGGTAGCGCTCTTTATTTCTATCTCCCTCTCCTAAAAAAACTAAGATACGTTTTTTTTGATACGGCTTTAAAAAGTGCCATGAAATTGGAGCTGTCAGGAGCAGTAAAAAAGCTCCAGCCATAAAGAACTTCATATCAAGTCCAGTAAACCAGAGCATTAATGATCCAGAAAAAAGAATAACCAGGCCTGTTCCAAGGTCTGGTTGTTTGACGACAAGTAAGAAACAAAGACCAATGATAGCCAGTGGTATTCCATAAGTTATGTGCTGAGCCTGCGTATCTTTTTCATTGTCGTGTAAAAAATAGTATGTGATAAACATGGGGAAAAACAGTTTGGCTAAATCAGAAGACTGGAATTTTATGAGCCCGAGATCTATCCATCTTTGTGCTCCCATCCCCACAGAACCTTTTATGAGCGTAAATAAAAGAAGGCCAATGGTTAAAATGTAGAGCCAATAACCAACCCGGCAAATCGTATGATAATCGATAAAGCTGCAAAAAAAATAGATAGCAATTCCAGATAAAATTCCACAGAACTGTTTTTTGAAAAATAAAGACATATTTCCATCTTTGCATGTGGTGCTAAAGACAAAAGAAAGGCCAATAATTGAAAGAATTAAAACAAGGCTTAGGCTTATCCAATCGAAGTAGCAAAGGTGTCGTTTGTTTACAAAAAGCATGTCGTTTATTTGTTGAAAGTAAAAGAATTTTAGAACAAAAAAATTATACGATTAAGGATTCTTTTTGTACACGTTTATTTTAGAGCTGAGTCTTGCGCTACGAGATAATCTCTTTGATGTGCATCCCCGAAGCATTTATAGAAGCAGTAGGGTTTGTAGTGTCTAATGTATCAAAGGGTGCAAAATGCGTAGTTCCTGGAGCAGAGTTCCATTCTGAGTAAAACAATGGATCATTTGTATGCCCCCAGAAATAAATACCTTTTACTGGAATTCCTTTATCCCTTGCAAGTTTACAAGCGTACAAAGTCATATCTATAAAATCTTTTTTTGTTTGAGGATTTGGAGTATTGCAACCAGTTTCAGTGATATAAATATCTTTGCCTGGGAATGCTTTGCTTGTTGCAATGATAGCTTCTAGTGTCGATTTTGCATCTATGACGCCTGAGCAATTGCTGCCTTCAGGATTCCATAAATTGAAATGAATTGGTGGATAAATACTTAATGCAATACCATCAAAATGTTTTTCAAAAGGCTTGATGAGCCTTACAAATGTGCCGTTATATTTCTTGTCAGCTATTTGGCAGATGACTTTTTCTAGCAATTGTCTTGGGTCTCCAGCTTGGTGAGCCGTTTTCATAGGCTTCCATTGATGAGAAACCAAAACCTTAACATTTGGATTTATTTTTTTAATTTCGATACTTGCCTGAACTTGAGCCAGGGTAATATTGGCAAAAAACTCTTCTTGGCTAATTTTGCACGAGAACGGAGGAAGATCATTGTTTCGAGCTATGCGGTATGCAAACGCGGTTGGTTGGCTTATGGGGCAAATATGAGTGATTTGCGGGCAAGATTTAACGAGCTCTGCGCAGTAGTTTGCAAACCATGGAATGTGGTGCGACTGCTCAAATAAATCTGGTATTGCTTGTGGGTTTGAGTAGTGATGCGCAAAAGCAACGATGTTTCCATTAAACCCAGCAAGGAAATGAGCTTGGTCTTGTAATTTTCTAGGGTCTATTTCAGTAGAATTATCTTTCAATGCGTCGCAAGCTTCAAGTGAAATTCTGTAGGCGGGTAGTGATCTGCAGCCTTGTTGGGTATTAAGATTTAGGCTGTTGCATTGTTCAGCCATCGCAAGTCTATGCGCTTTGGTAAAAACAGGTATGTTTTTAAATGCTGTGGTAAGAGTTTTTGATTTCTTGCAGCTTGGGCACTTTGTCATGGTTAATGTGTTAGCAGATTTGTTTTTAGCAACATTTTTGATTATAAATTCAATAGTTTTGGAGTCTTTTATAAGATCTAATTTTTCAGGGGTGGTTGTTTTGCGACAGTGTGAGCAGCTTGCTGATGGCAATGATCTGAGCACGTACCAAATTCTACCACTGTGTCCGAGCCATGCGCTTGGATCATTTTGTTTTTGAGAAACTTCTTGTAGCCTTGAAGCTATGTAGTCAGGATTAACGGTATTTTGACTTGAGCTTTGAGTTTGAGACATTGAAGTTCCAAAGCTGATTACAAATGGATTATTTTCATCTTTGTTTAGCTCTTGATAGGTCTGTTTTCCTGATGGAAATCTATTTTGAGAATCACTGTTTTGACCTAAGAATTCATGAGTTTGAGCAAAAGCTAGAATTAATAGCAGTCCAGATAAAGCAAGCGTTGATTTTCTCATAAAACATCCCTATAAAAAGTAAAAACAATCTATAAAGACTTTACTGTTTTATAAGAAAAATGCATCAGGTTGGGGTAATTTTCCAGACGAAGTAGCCAGAGTAGAGAAAGATTGACGTTGTTGAATTGATAGCGAATTGTAAATTTCGCTGTAGTAGGTTTTAAAAAACATAGAGAAAAAGAGTTCAATTTTTTTAATGCTTTCTTTTCGTATTTTTGTCAGATGAGCCATAACGCTTTCGATATCGCTATATGTTTTTGATACATATTGAGCAGCCTCTTTTAAATGAACATGCTTATGAAAATCCGTATCAAATAAAGTTTTTATGTCTGATATCGTTGCGATTGCAAGGGAAAATTCATTTTGTACGAGCATGAGTTGATCAGTAACCTCTTGTTGCTTTTTGCCCCATGAAATTAAAGAGCTTTTCAGGTCAGTAATTAATGTTTGAGTTGGTTGAGGATTTACTTGAAGGAGCTGTGGCCCAATAATTTTTAACTTGCTAAATAGTTCTTGAAAAGCTATTTGTGACTGCTTAATTGATTCAACAGCATATTCAAGCTTTTTGGTATCGTTTTTGCTAATTTGCATATTTGTTTGCCAAGATTCGCTCAGCGAGGGGGTATAAATATTGCAAAGTTCTTCTTGGATAGTGAGCTTTGCAAGAATCATTTTGCATGATTCTTGCGCTACAAAATAACTGAGTAAAATAAGATCAATAAGAGTTTCTGTGTGATGTGAGTTTGATAAAGTATCGATGTATGTTTTTTTCCAAATATGAGCATTTTGCTCAATGTTTTCATGGTAATCATCTTTGGCCATTAATGAATACACAGACATTGCAGATGCCAGGATAATCAGACACAAAAGACCATAAATCTGCTTCATTGCATCAACCTTTTTTGGACATTTCAAGATCATCGTTACAAAAAACATGTGGCATCAATTCTTGGATCGTTGTTTTCATGATGATGTCATCTAGTTTTGCAACAACGATAACAGCTTCCTTACAGAATTCATATATCATTTGTCTGCACGCTCCGCAAGGGAAAACGCCAATATTTGTCACAAGAATTAAGTGAGTAAAATTTTTATGACCTTGAGCAAGTGCAGAAAATATTGCAACGCGCTCTGCGCACATGGTGAGCCCATAAGATGCTGATTCGATATTAAACCCACCAATGAGCGCTCCATCTTGAGTTCTTAGGCAAGCCCCAACTTTAAAATTTGAGTATGTTGCAATGGCGTTAGCTTGCATGGACGTCGCATGCTCAATGAGGGGGCTTAGATCGATATTGGAAATGCTTTGATTGTTCATAGGTTTTATTTTCTTGTAGGGTTAAAAAAGATTAATTATAAATTATTTTTATCATCAGGCTCATAAAACTTTTGCCAGTCAGCCTCGTATTCACTTGACTGAGGGCCGTGCCATAACTCATCGACAATGTCTGGTCGAGATTTTACATATTTGTCGTAAGCTACTTTATATTTTAAATATTTTTCATGTTCGATTTTCATGTCTGCTAAGTCTTTCTGCGAAAGCTCATCTTTGCCAACTAAGTCAACATATCCTGAATCGTCTTGTGACAAAATTATAAAGTTGGGCTTTTGCTTGAGTACAATTTCTTGCCATTTTTCTACAATTTCAACATAGTTTTCTATCTTCATGTATAATTTTGGAATATCATCTCTACGTTTGTCTGAGTATGCATCATAACCTTCTTCAAAAGCTTCTTGCTCTTGTTGGCTTAAGCCTGATACTTTAGCTTGTTTTTTTAATTCCGACTTATTCCATAAATAAATGTTGTTTATATCTTCAGTTCTATCTAAATGTAACCATTCCCAACACATGCCGATTGATTTATATATCCTAGTAGGATCTTTGTCTCCCCATGCTTCTAAAAAAAATACTAAATTACTCAATAAAAAGTTTTTAGTTTGAGCTCCTTCAAAAATCCAGTATCGACTTTTGCTATCTGTTAACTTTAAAAATATTTTCATACCAGTTTTTCTTTCACTTTATAGGGTGCGGATGTAGTTATGTTTATGTCTTTTTCGTGTCTCTTTATTATGACCGTTAACTCTTTATCTTCTATTATTCCAAATTTTCCAATTTTACCACCTTCGACAGGGTATTCAGGAATTAATGGGTTATCAAAAATATCCCAACTGTTTTTGATAATTGTTTGTTCGTTCCAAGAAGCATGGAACTCTGTTTTTGTAAATTCTTTTCCAGTAAAGGAGTCCTCGAAAACAAACTCCCAGCAACCACTTGGCAGCTGTTGTTTGTTAGTAATCCGTACCAATCCTTTCTCTGCTAAAGCCTCAGTGCTTCCAGCTAAATGTCCTCCAGAAAATTCAATTTCCATAATCCCTAATTTTTTATTTGCAGAAAAAGAAACTTCATAGTTTAAAATATGATCCATGTTCATAGTAACTCTTTTTTTAAGCCATTTTCGATATTCCATTTTGGCTTGAATTGGTCGCGAAGCTTTTGATTTATAATAACGTTTGATTTTTTAACTAGGTTTTCTGCGAGAGTCTTAACTTCATTGCATAATTCGACGTTGCTCAGTGGAATTTGAAAACTGAATTCACCATTTATTAGCGGAATTTTAACGCCAACGTTTTCTATGTTTTCTGCAACTTGCGTAACGGACCTTGTTATGATTTTTGATTCTAAAGAGGCAATCCCAGCTTTTTCTAAAGACTCTGCAATTGGTGTAAGCTCTTGAGCAACGCTTTTTTGCATAAAAGTTTCAAGCTCTTGAGTTGCTTGAGAAATACTTTCAGCTGCAGATGCAAATGCAGGCTCATGGCCCATAAAGTCAGCAACATACTGTGTGGCTCTCATGGCTTTCGATTGTGTTTGTAAAATGCCTGCTACAGCTCCCACTGCTTGCGTTGCCTTATGCATAAAAACACAATCTGCAGTAAATTTGGTTGCCATTTTGACTCGCTGTGGACCCGTAGAATTTATAACACTGCCTTGTAAAGTCAGCGCTGCAGCACCCACTGTGTTAATTCTTTCTTGGAGTTGTTCTTGAGCAAAGGGCAAAGTAGCGCCAATTGAGTCTTGATCTGCAAGTGCCATAGTGTCAAGCACAAACCATGCAGCTTGGCTCAGGTTTTGGACAAGCTCTGCAGGATGAGTAACCATGTGCGCAAAATCCCAAACAGATTCTACCACTCCATCAGCCATTGCTTGAGCATAGATTGGGCCATTTTCAATTGTCCATTGGCCTATCTTGTAGCAAGTATTGCCTAAGTCGATTAGGTGCATCGCAAGAGGCATTGATTCAAATTGATTTGACCAATGGGCCGCATCGATGGAGACAGTTGCTGAATTTAGAAATGACGACGATAGCAAAAAGTTTTGTTGTGTCTTTGCAATATTTTCAAAGTTGCTACAAATTTCTAAGTGAAATTGCTGCTGAAGTGCAGTACCATAACAAAACTTATAATGGTTTGGTTGTAAATCACTAGCAAGTAAGTAGCCACAGGTTTGTGGTGAAAGGATAGTTTCTTGCAAGCTTTGGGCAAAGTTTTGATCTTGCGTTTTTTGCACAGCACACATTCTTTCTGACCAGACTGGTGAATTATCTGGCTCAGATCTTTCTTTGCAAAACTGATCCAAATATTTGTATTGATCTTCAAGCAGCTTAAAATCCTGCGGCAAGTACATACATTGCGCAGGATCTAATCCGCACTGACTGAGTTGAGTCTCAATAAATTCTTTTTGAGTCCTGAGTCGTAAAACTTTATGTTGCTCAGCTTTTTTAAAAATTTTAAGTTCTTCTTTTTTTTGCAGTTCGAGCAATTCTTGTTTATCTCGTTGCTCTTTTTCTAGTTTTTGTCGCTCTTGCTTTAAGGTTTGTTCTTTTTCGAGCTGTTTGAGTTTTACTTTTTCTTTTTGATCATACTTTTTGACAATGCGCTCATAGCCATCATTTTTTTTGGCCGATCTCCCATATCTTTGATTGCAAAACCATTGCCAAGTGTTTAGTGCTTGCTCTTTAGTTAACCCTTGGTCATGAATAATTAATCGCTCCAACTCTTCAAAACTGTAATGCTTTATAATTGCATGTAAACGGTTCTTGCTGCAACCATACTCATTGATGTGGCATTCATGCATGAACTGAGCAAATCTTGACTCCCCAATTTGGTTTTTTAAAAAAGCAAGAAACGCAAGATCATTAAGTTGTTCTTGGCTGTAAGAAAGGTGCTGGTTGCAAGGAAATGTTGTTTGATTTGAAGAAGAAGTAAAAAAACCAGAGCTGCTTGAAGAAGCCTTACTTTCTGTAGAGCCCTCAAAAGACTGTGAGTAAGAAAAGTTGCCGCACGATGCAGTTGCTTTATGGGGCGATTCTTTTGAAAAAGTTGTAAAGGTCATAATCAAAGACAAAAGATACAGATTTTTTTGTGCGAATAATTTTTTCATGATGCCTCCATATAATCTGATGAGTACAATAATTGTAAGCCTTTGTTTGTTGTCAGGCTATGAAATTGTAAAATATTCTGGTTGAAAATATCAAGAGTTGATAAAAACTGTTGCAAACTGATCGTGTGATATAGAAGTCTGAACAATATAGTTTTTAACAAAGGAGAAATTAGTATGGAAAATACTCAAAAAGTTGTTCAAGCTTCCTATGTACTTTCGATAGTGGTGCTTGGTTATTTTGTCATTGAACAAGTTGCGCGTTACTTTCAATTTGGTAGCACGCAACTTTTTTTATATTTAGGAGTTACTGGT
>JAPLIP010000028.1 GCA_026389065.1 Candidatus Dependentiae bacterium | reverse complement strand
TAAAAAAAGCATTCAAAAAAGCTACTGAAAAAATGCTTAAAAAAGCTGGTAAGAAAGCACTTCAGAAAGCGGAAAAAGAAGCATTTGAGCAGCTTACTAAAACTCTTGGAAAAAAACTTACAGGCCAAGAGCTAGAAGACGTTACTGAGCAAGCTGCAGAAATTGCTGCAAAAAAAGTTGCTGGCAAGGCCGCTCAGCAAGCTGCCGACGATGCTGTGAAGGCTGCTTTAAAAGCCGAAGCAAAAACACTTGGAAGAGCTCTAACCAAACAAGAAATTGAAGCAGTGACAAAGGCAGCAATTCAGCGTAACGCTACAAGTGTAGCCCAGGATCTGGTTAATGACGCATTAAAGCAAGCCGCAGAAGATGCAGGACGTGATCTTACCAAGCAAGAAGCTGAGCAGATTACAACAACCGTAACTGAACAGGCCGCAAAGCAAGAAGCAAAACGAGCGGCTCAAGATGCTGTTAAAAAAGCAGTAGATGAAGCTCTTGCCGCAGCGCGAAAGGCTGGCAAAAAACTAACACAAGATGAGCTAAAAGCGGTTATCAAAACTGCTCTTAAGCAAGACGCTAAAAGTCTAACCAAAGAAGAGCTTAAGCAAGTCGCCGAAGATGGAACCGAAGACGCTTTGGGCCAAGCGACAAAAGAGGTCTCCTCTGCCATAGCAAGCAAGGCAATGGGCATGGTTATGAACGTAGCTTTTGGCTTGTTTAACATTGTTGGTGGATATAATCAAGATCAACAATCACTGCTACAAGAACTCAATCAAGCCCAATCTTTAAGAGCCTTGTGGAGATTTATCAATGAAACAAAATTATCAACAGCCTACCTTCAATCAGCCTTCTTAAATGAATTAAAACAAAAACAACAAGCAGAAATCGGTAATCAAACCATAGCTCTTTCATTGTACCAAAACCAAACAAATACAAGCGTTGACGGTCTTGAAAAAAGTATTTCTTCAAGCATTGCGCCACTCTATGTTCAACTGTTAACACCAGATCAAACAACTAATTTATTGCCTGCAGACATTGGATCATCTTGGGGAATACACAGTAACTACTTAGACCTTTATCCATCGCAAGGATTCTTTACCGCAACAACTGGCAATAGTGATTTTCCATTTGCTCAAGAAGTGGCTCAATCTCCAAGAGTTGCAACTCAATCAACCTCAAAATCTTCTAAAAAAACAGCTCCTGATAAATTATGGTTTAATCAAAGATCTATTTCAATAGACAGTCAAAACGCAGACAATTCAGTAAAATTACCACTTGATCCTTTAAGCGTTGCTATCGACTTGCAATTTATTTACACACTCAACTCTGAGTTTCATGTTGGGATTTATTTAGGTGGAAATTATAATAATTATAACTCTCCAAATTATCTTGCCCGCTTGCTAAACACAACGGTTGCCAATGTTTCAAAAGCGCTGGCAACACTTCAAACTTATTTAATAGCCGGAAAAACGATACCCTCATCTGTTATCAATGCGAGCTTGATTGATCTTGATGCTGCTCATCTTGCAAAAATGGTTGTGCTTTATCGAGATAGCGCAACAGATCTTTTACACATTGGGGTATATGAGCATGAAGGATTAAAATGGATTTTCCAGCAACCTCTACCGTCTGCTTTACAGCTTAGTACACAACACACATACCATCTTAAAGCCGCGCTCGATGGATCAAAATTAGCCATCGAACTATTTGTTGATAAAAATTCTGTTGCAACTGTGCAAAAAGCACTTACAGTCTCTTCACTAGAAAATCAAAGAACGTATGGCGTTATTTGTTCTGGCGCAGCAATAATGTGGGATCAAGTTATGCCGACGCCTCAACTAATTCCAAATGGCTCTGCAAGACCTCAAACAAATACTCCATCTGAAATAGATAGAGAAAAAGAAGCAAAAACAGAACTAGCAACCGCTTTAAATCCAAAATTTGGACTGATGAGTTTAAAGCCAATATCAAAACAAGGAATTTTATTCGGGCAATATGTCTATGCAACGATAGGCACTGACATAAAAAAAATGAATCCTGCATCGATGGGTGACTTTGTTGTTTTTGCATCAAACCAAAATGGTATCGTTACAAATATTGGCCAAAGCCCAACCCAAGCTCTTGTCGCTGGCGCAACGCTTGCACTGGTAAGTTTGATTACTGGAACGGTTTATGATACCAACGGAAACTCTGTTGCAACAGTAAATGATGTCTGGAGCACATATCAAACAAGCAATGGACCATTCTCTGCAAAGCTTGGTGTATACATTACAACTCAACAAGCAGCAATTACAAAGCTTCTTTCTAAAATTAATTTTGGAAAATTTGCACTCGACATTATTGACAGTCAGGCCCTAACCTCGGGGCAATATATTTATAAATCAACAGAAACTATTAATGCCAAAGACAGCTCGGGAAAAGCTTTGCTTGATTATCTTATCATGGCAGAAGTCATAGATAAAGCTCTTGGTAGCTCAATGGGAATGGCACCAACGTCTGCAAGCGCTCAAGGACTGTTAAGCCTTGTTACTGGAAATTTATACGCAAAGAACACCGTATTTGCAAAAAATGAAACTCCAAAAGAACTCGCTCAATATAATTCATCTGCAGAGTTTGGTTCTTATGTAAATCAATATAATATTTCACAAGCAAACCAAACACTTATTACCAATGCTCAAACGACATACTATAATTATTTAACTGCCCAGTCAGTGCCAAAAAAACCAAAACTGCCAATACCGATTATACAAATAATTCCGATCAGCCAGGCAAACCCCCAATCAATGTCTAGTATCCATTTCCCGCTCAATGGATTAAAAATAGGATCATCACAGGGAGCTCCTGGAATTCATCTAGAGCTCGGTAAGGGTAATCTTGCAAATCGTCAACAGCAAGCTGCAGGAAGCTCTGGCTTTCAATTTTCACAGCCTACAGGAATACATTTAAAGCTGTAGCTATTTTGCACCAAGCATCAACTCGTCCAACAATTTCTCAACAATATCCAAAGGCATTTCCATATCAAATTGACCATCATTTTGATCAATAAACTCCATCGTTTTTACGCATTTATATTTTAGCCCAAGAATCTGACTCAAATAATAAATTGTACAATCTCTGCGAGCTTGAAAAATATCGACAACTAATGCATCTTTGCTGCAAAATAAAATATTAGTCAGCCCTGAACCAAGAGTCCCCACTACAATTTCAGCATTTTTAAAAAGAGCTATTTGTTCAATCAAAGATAAGCTACTTAAAATATATCTTTCAAATCCCTGAGCCGCAAACTTCTCAAAAACCTCATCTTCGTTTAATATTTTTCTAAATTGAGCATCAGACCTTGATATAAAAACTCTTTTGCAAAATGAATATTCTTTATTTTGTGCTTCAAAAGAATTACTTAATTTGGTTTTTACATAATCAACAATCTCTTTTGGGGCATAGTGAGCAAGCCTTGGTGATCCATCCGTACGAATTGATGCAACCAAAGAAGGAACAATTATTTCATCAACCTCATATAAAACATCATCAGTAGAATCAATAATTTTTTCTGGATTTACACCCCACAAAAGCAAAGCTTCTTTCATAAATGATCTGTAGGTAGGAACATACAGATAGTCATACTCTTCTCCTGCCTGTTCGAGCAGAGCCAACCTTCCTAAAATCTCAACGATCCAATGATAATAAAAGCTGTTGCCCGATTGAGCAATTACAGCCATGCGAGAAACTTTTTTTATTGGTTTATTTTTTCGAGCATTTTCTAGCTGATGCTTTGGCAATGCGCAATTTTGCCAAACAAGTTCATTTATCAAACTATCACCAACAACAACGTGTCCATCTACGCCATACACTTGTCCTTTGGGAATACGTAAAACAAATGTTTCCTGAAAAGTCCCTTTGTAGGGATGCAAGTAATGATTGTCTGCAACTGGAAGCTTTTCATACTCAACATATTTTGCAGGCGAGCAAGATGTATAACTAATTTCTGGATGATTTAGTAAAACATTTGCAAGGGAAATTCGATCACAATACCATGAACAATTAATAATAGTGGGCATGAGTAGAACGCATACTGCTAAGACAAAGAACATTGCTTTATTTTTTTTCATACTTTAAACCTTTTTATTAAAAAATTTATAATTTATGCAAACCATAAGACAAGCGCTGCAATCGCAGACAAATTAATTGAAATCTGAAGCTCTTACAACTATTCACTTCTTGCTTTGACAGCGCGTTATCGATTTGATACGTTTGTCCAATCATATCAGATTGTATTGCATCAAAAAAGGATGTTTATCTATGCTTACCAATTTTACAAAAATAGTTTTTTTTAGCTTTTTTATTGTTTTTTATGCACAAGCTACACGCATTAAACAATTATCTGCATCAGATTTTGCAAAAGAATTTCCGCAAGCAACATGCCATCAGTGCACTGATAAATACTCTTTTGACATGACCACGTACCCATTATATCAAGAAAATAGTCAACAATTTTTCCCAAGCAAGGGTATCTTTTCTGACATGTTTATTCTAAGCGTTCCAAATGGAGTAGCGTATCTTTATGATAGTGGTGATATTTTTGTAAATAATTGTTTTATAAAAGAAACACAAATTAAAAATATGAACTACTTTGGCGGCCAAGAGTTCGAAATTCAAGAGAACTCAAACATTGTCACAGTTGCTGGTCGGGTAGCAATTATTTCACATCTTTTTCCTGAATGTTATGGTCATTGGATATTTGACGTTCTTGGACAGCTCGCATTGCTTGAAATAAATAATATTTCATATGACTATTTGTGCGTCCCATACAGCTCTAAATTTATGCAAGAAACTCTTGATCTTTGGGGAATTGATCGAAGCAAAATTATACCTCTTACCAAAAATCTACACATCAAAGCTGACTTTATAATTTTACCAACAGCCGTAACTCAAACATCTGTAATGATTGGAAAAAATGCTAATTACAATGCTGATTTTCTTTTAAAACATGTTAGTAATAAATTATTAAATGCTGTAAATATTCAAGAGGTTGAACAGTCTAGCCAATTCTGTAAAAAAATATTTATTTCAAGAAAAGAGGCCATACGCAACAGAAGATTTGTACCAAACGAAGATGAAATTTTTGCTTTATTTGAGCCACTTGGATTTAAAAGATATGAGTTAACAAAATTGTCACTACCAGAGCAAATTGCTTTATTTAATCAAGCAACAAGCATAGTTTCTTTTGTTGGATCAGGAAGTACAAACATTATATTTTGTAAGCCAGGAACTCAGTACATAGAAATTATCCAAAAAATGGTTGATGCTACATTCTTTTTCGTATCAGATACGTTTAAATTAAAACATAGCTTTATGAGCAATTCTATGACATCAGACCTTTTGTATGGACATCAACATAGCCAGGAAGAAGATTTTCCTCTCGAAATTGTAAAAAATTATTTACAAGAGCATCCTGAGTTATAAATTTGATAATACCTAGGAGCTAATGCGTGATAGAAAAACCAAAAAAGCTAACTACAAAATCTGGTGTTTATTTATTTAAAAATATAGACCAAGAAATTATCTACATTGGAAAAGCCAAAAATATTTCATCACGAATTACATCCTATTTCGGCAAAGAAACAGACAGCAAAACGAGCATGCTTTTGCAAGAAGCTACGAGCCTTGAAACTATTCCTACTGCCAGCGAAATTGAAGCTTTATACCTTGAAGCCGATCTCATAAAAAAATATCAACCAAAGTTTAATAAGCTTTTAAAAGAAGGTAATCCTTTTATCTACTTATTTTTTTCTGAGGAAAAAATTCCAACACTTTCAATTGTCAGAATAAAAAAGAAAAAAGGAACTTTTGTCGGCCCGTTTCTTTCTAAGAATACAGCGCACAGCGTATATAAATTTTTAATGTCCACCTTCAAACTAAAACTCTGCAAAAAAAAGATAGCCAATGGTTGCTTGCAATATCACATTGGGCTTTGCGCCGGGTTTTGTATGAATGAATTTGATCTTGAATTTTATGAATTTAGGCTAGCCTTAGCAAAATATCTCTTGCAACAAAATCCAAAACAAGCAATCGAAACACTTGACCGCGAAATAAAAATTGCGAGCGAAAATTTACAGTTCGAGCAAGCACAGCACCTACTTACATACCGGCAAAATTTCGAGCAGATTGCACAAACTCTTAAAACTCTTTGCGATATGCCAAGCAGGCAAAACATTCCAGACAATCAAAGAAATCTTGATGTTTTAATGGCTATGCAAAAACGACTAGGTCTCAAGCATATTCCATACGTTATTGATTGTTTTGATATTTCACACATGCAAGGAACTTTTATTGTTGGGAGCTGTATTCGATACGTTCATGGATCGCCAGAACCAAAATCTTTTAGACGATTTAAAGTAAAAACACTCATAGACCAAGATGATTGCAAAGCTTTGGCAGAAATTGTCCAACGTCGATATAAAACTGGTTTAGAATTTCCAAATCTTATTATTGTTGATGGCGGAAAAGGACAG
>JAPLIP010000027.1 GCA_026389065.1 Candidatus Dependentiae bacterium | reverse complement strand
TGGATTTTTTGGCAAAACGGCCTTAATTCAAGCAGATTTTCCTTTAGTTGGAAAATTGAAACCTAGCGAAATTAAAGCAATAGCTGCTTTTACTCAAGCATCTGACCCTACTTTAGTAAGAAAAGATAAGGATTTTTACTCTGCTGTTGTTTTTAATTTTCAAAATGTTAAAGTTGTCCCAAAGGCTTATGGTCCACCAGATATTCCTCCTATCAGAGCATAGATAAGTATTTCAGGTTTTATCAATTAAAATACTTTCTGCGTCGATGGTTTCATAAAAAAAATTAAAAAAATAAACTCCCGGGTTATTAACTCGGGAGTTTATTTAGTTTATATAACGATTTTGCATTACTAGTGGCACCTGTTGATATGCTTTTTGTGGTATTGTATCCTATAAACAATGGTTGTTATATATCCTTATTTTGGGACTTTTTTATGATAAATTCTAAATTCAAATCTCGTTTTTTTCTTACTTTGAGCATGGTAGCTTGTTTTGTAGGTGCTTTGCACTCTAAGCCTGTTGCTTGGAATGTGGTTCCTACGACTGAATCAGTTTTGATTCAAGATTCTCGTTGGCATACGCTTTCAGGTAAAGAAAAATCAGTCATGTTACAAATCATGAGTCATCAGTTTTTAGTAGCAATAGAAGCGCTTAAAAATGATACTGCGATGTATCAATCATTAAGTAGTAAGTATGATTTTCTTGCGATGTCTCATGATGATGTTTTTCAGTTCTTTTTGCTTTCGCAGGGTGTAAGAATTACAGACCAGGGAATACAAAGAGCTAGATATTGTATGCAACAATTATTAGATTTTGGCCTTAGCCCAAATCATAAGCTTTCCAATGGTGATACGGTGCTACATGATGCTATAAAAGCCCAAAACTGGTCTGTTGTAGAAGTTTTGCTTAGGGCGCAGGCTGATGTAACCTTGACTGATGCAGCAGGCAAAACTCCTTTTGACTATGTAAGGCTGTCAGATATGAAACATATGTGGTTTCATGGCGGTAGTGGCGCTTTGCTTTATAAGCATCTTACATTGTGCCAAAAAGCTAGAGCAAATCTTCCTGAATCTGGGACTGTTGTGCTAATGGCCATCTTGGCTGCAACAGCTTATGGATATTATAAAGTTGTGATTGCAAAATAAAACATTGTCTAAATAAAAGAATTTTTAGATATAAAAAAGGCCTTTGTTTTACCAAAGGCCTTTTTTACGTGAGCTAATTGTTTTTTCTTAAATGCTACTTTCTTTTTTAGCCATTTCAAAAATTGTTTCTAGTGTTAATCCAAACTCTTGTTTGCCTGTAGCGTGACGCAATGTCGCAATGTAATCGTGTTTGATTCTTGTTCTTTTTGGCCAACAACGAGCATCCAAGGAACTCTTTCAAGTTGAGCCACTTTTATTTTTGCAGAAAGTGGTTCGCAGCTTTCATCAAGTATCACTCGGTAGCCAGCAATTTTTAGAGCGCTTGTGATATTTTGAGCGTATTCAAGCTGCTCTGATGTGATTGGAAGAACTCTAATTTGTGTTGGACAAAGCCAGAAAGGGAAATGTCCCTTAAAGTGTTCGAGCATAATTCCAAAAAATCTTTCAAGAGATCCCAGGATAGCTTGATGTATGATTACTGGAGTTTGTTTTTCGCCCTTATTGTTGATGTAGTAAAGATCAAAGTTTTGTGGCATAAAAAAATCAACTTGAACAGTTGAGCATTGCCATGAGCGGCCCATAGAGTCAAAAATCGTAACTTCTATTTTTGGACCGTAAAAAGCGCCTTCGCCCTCATATATTTCAAATTCTTTACCAGCTTTTGTCAGGCCATTTGTTAACGCTGAAATAGCAGTATTCCATAAATCATCGCTCCCCATAGCATTTTCAGGCTTTGTTGAAACGGCATAGTGAACGCTTTCAACGCCAAAAGTTTTCCAGACTTTATCGATCGTTTGAATGGAGCTTACAATTTGAGCTTCAATTTGTTCAGGGGCGCAGTACATGTGTGTGTCATCTTGTGTAAAAGCTCTCACTCGAAAGAGTCCATGCAGCACTCCTGACAATTCATAACGATGCACGTGGCCAAACTCTGCAAGTCTAAGGGGTAGCTCGCGGTATGAGTGTAAGTTTTGCTTGTAGATTAAAATTGAGCCCGGGCAGTTCATCGGCTTGATAGCATATTCTTTGTTTTCAATGGTGCTAAAGTACATATGTTTTTGGTAGTTTGCATAATGACCGGACTGTTTCCATAGGCAAACGTCAAGAACTGAAGGAGTTATGGTTTCAAGGTAATCACCATTTGTCCAGATGTTGCGAACGTACTCTTTGAGCTTGTTGATGATAAACGCGCCTTTTGGGTGATAAAAAGGAAATCCAGTTCCTTCTTCTTGAAATGAGAAAAGATCCATTTCTTTGCCAAGCTTTCTATGATCGTATTTTGCAGCAAGCTCTTTTTGCATCAAATAAGTTCGCATCTCTTTGTCTGAGAAAAATGCAGTTCCAGAAATTCTTTGGAGGGGAGCATTTTTTTGATCAGCGCGCCAGTATGATCCTGAAAGTCCTGTAAGCATGACATGTTTAAGTTCGCCAGTTGTTGCAACATGACCACCACGACAAAGGTCATAAAAATCACCTTGGCGAGAAAGACCAACAGTCTCTCCTGGAATTCCTTCAATCAATTCAAGTTTGAATGGATTTTCTTTGTATATTTGACGAGCGGTCTCTTTTGAAATGTCTTCATGGGTAATTGGATATGCTTTTGCAGCCAATTCTTTCATGCGCTGTTCAATGACAGCCAGATCTGATTCTTTAAAATTATGTTCTGGTTGAAAGTCATAAAAAAAACCTTCTTTGGTTGCAGGACCAATGGTAAGGTTAGTTTTTGGAAAAAGTTCTGTGATTGCTTGTGCTAAAAGATGTGCTGCAGAATGACGAAGAATTTGTAACTTTTCTTCTGCTTGTTTGTTTGGTTTCATGATTTAGATCCTTTTATGTGCTCAATTTGTGCTGCTTTTGTAGCCTTAAATAAGTATTTAATTATAGATTAAAAAAGGAAAAAGATAAAATTTGATCGTTTGTGCTTTTTAGTTGCCATAAATAGATAAAAACAAAAAAACTCTTTTTATTTGTGTGTGGTATCAGTTATTTCTTTTGTTAGCCAAATATAGTAGGCTACCAAAGCTTTAAAAAAAGTTGGAGCTGTTTTTATAATCAAAAGGATACGCATGCAAGTAAAAGAACAACTTTATATTCTAGACACTAATGTTTTAGTTGAAGATCCGGAAGTTATTTTTAGATTTCAACAGGCTCGGGTTGGGATTCCAATCACGGTGCTTGAAGAATTAGATAGAATTAAAATTGAAAATTCAAGTCGTGGTGCAAGTGCTCGAATGATAGCTCGTCACCTTGATAAAATTAGATCGCTGGGTTCGTTAAAAGATGGCGTACAGCTTGAGAACGGTACCGTTATTCAAATATTGTTTGACGACAGTTGTGCTGGGCCGGTAAAACCTCGATTACGAGTGGACATAGCAGATAATAAAATTCTAATGGTTGCGTTTTCTATGCAGTCATGTGGCTATGATGTGGTATTTGTTACCAAAGATATCAACGCTAGAATCAAAGCTGATGCGCTGGGCATCAAATCTCAAGATTATTTACGAGGCTTAGTCCTCGCTGAAAATTATTATAAAGGTTGGCAAGAGTATGATATTCCTGGTCAGGAATTGCGAAAAGAGTTTCCATCGATACTTAAAGATTTAGCAGAATCTAAAAATGTTTCGTGTAATGAGTTTATAGCGCTTTATAGCAAGGGAAACGAGTTTAACAATCGGATCTTTAGATATCGTGGTGGTGATATATTTAAAGAAGTTAAGCAGCCGACGGCTTATTGGCCAATCAAGGCAAAAAACATGCATCAATTAATGGCGCTTGATCTTTTGTTTGATGACGATATCACCATGGTTTCTTTAACTGGTCCAGCCGGAACAGGAAAAACGTTTTTAACTTTATTTGTTGGATTGTACAATGTTCTAGTTTCAGAAAGTTATTACAAAATGACGATTGCTCGCTCTGTTGTTCCACTTGGTCATGATATTGGTTTTTTACCTGGTGATGTTCAAGAAAAGCTTCGTGGCTGGATGCAGCCAATGTATGACAACGTTGATATGATTTCACAAATGCTTGCACAAGCATCAGCCGGTGCTTTGACTGAGCATTATGAGCCACAACAACAATCATCTAGATATGAAGATAATAGATTTTCAAGAAATCGACGTGGTGGCGGCCAAAAGAAACATTTTAATCAACGCAGAGAGCATAGGCCAACAAATCCAATTAGTTCACTTGATGATTTAATTAATCAACGCAAGGTCAGCCTTGAGGCGATTAGCTACATGCGTGGTCGTTCGATAGCGCGTCAATTTATTTTCATCGATGAAGCTCAAAATTTAACGCCACATGAAATTAAAACTCTTTTGAGTCGTGTTGCTACGGGAAGTAAAATAATTCTTTCTGGAGACCCGTATCAGATTGATGTTCCCTATTTGGATTTTTCAACCAATGGACTTGTTGTAGCAACTGATCGATTTAAAGGTCAGCCTATTTTTGGTGGTGTCTTTTTGCCGACAAGTGAACGAAGTGAGATTTCTAGATTAGTTCAAGAGTTACTTTAAGTTTTTTGATCAAAGTCTTTCTTTAGTTTGAGTAAGTATAAAAAACCCCTTATTAAAAATCTGGGGTTTTTTCTTGCTTAATTTTAAAATTAGCTGTGATGTGGGATGCAAGACAAAGCTTGTTTGATTTGGTGTTCAAATTAGATAAATTTCTTAAATTGTGTTATTTTAATAGGGTTAATTGTAGGTTTTTAGGCTGGGGTTTTATGAAAAAATTATTGTTGTTTTCGATGAGTCTTTTATTGCCATGTTTTTTATTGCAGTCAAGCAGTAATGATCACAGAAAAATAAGAGTTCTTCAAGATGCGATTCGCTTTGCTGATCTAGATACTGTAAATCGGCTTATTGAAGAAAAAATAAATGTAAACTTTGCAGATACTAATGGAACTACCTTTGTGCATTATGCTTCGCAGGTTGGAAATGCTGATATCTTAAAAGCTTTGATTAGCGCAGGAGCTCTAGTTGAGGCAAAAAATAAAAAAGGCCAAGCCCCATTGCATCATGCGGTGCTTGCTGGGCAACCTGATCTTGCAAAATATCTAGTTGATTTTGGAGTGGATAAAGAAGTTTGTGACAATACTGGTGCGACACCATTGCACTATGCTGCTGTAAATGGACGCCTGGAAGTTGCAAAATATTTAGTTGATTCTGGATTGAACAAAGAAGCTTGTGACAATAGTGGTGCGACCCCATTGCATTATGCTGCCGGAAAAGGAGGTCTTGATCTGGTAAAGTATCTAGTTGAGTCTGGGGTAAATAAAGAACCGAAAAACAATAATGGCTCAACTCCATTGCATCATGCGGCAGGCGCTGGGCTTGTAGATGTTGTAAGTTTTCTGATTGATGCAAATGTAAATAAAAACTTTCCTTCTGATAGTCATTTAACTCCATTACATCATGCAGCATTAAATGATCGCGCTGATGTTATAACGCTGCTTATTGAAAAAGGTGCAAAAAAGAACGCTCGTAATATTAATCGAAGAACGCCACTTTTTTTGGCTGCTGTTGCTGAAAAGTCAAAAAGCGTTAAAGCCTTGATTGCGAGTGGGGCTAAGAGGGTTTCTTTTGAAGGGGTTAATATTTCTGACCATATAAATAAATTATTAAATTGGTACACGCCAGAAATTATAGCGGAAGAACAAACTTTATTTGGCCAGAGTGTCAAAAAATCTTTTGATGAGTTTGAAAATGGTCATCCTGAATTGCTTAGTAAGGTACTTGGTGGTTCAACTGACAACGATCCGTCAATCTTTCCAGCTACAAGTATAACAAGAGCTCGAGCTCTTTTTGAACCATGCGACCTTGAAAATAATATTATTCCAGAATTAAGAAAGCAGTTGCCAGGATTAACCATAGAAGGCGATGAAGCAATTATGACCAGAAATAGGGATTATTTAAAATCAATTAAAGTTCGTCCTAGGTCAAATGATGATCTAGAGACAGAAGATAAATA
>JAPLIP010000026.1 GCA_026389065.1 Candidatus Dependentiae bacterium | reverse complement strand
TTAGAAAAAGTTTTAACTTTGTTTTCTGTTTTTGCACCACATGCATCATGTGAGCTCCTAGAAAAACTTGTCGGCAAGGATTTAACTCAGTGCGCTTGGCCTAGCTATGATGCAACTTTGTTAATTGAAAGCAACGTAACTTATGCAGTTCAAGTAAATGGAAAACTGCGAGCAACATTTGAAATTTTGAAATAGAAAAAGATACAGACCAGGAAAAAGTAAAAGAAAAAGCTCAAGAGGTAGCAGCAAAATGGCTTGATGGAAAACAGATAATGAAAATTATTTTCATTGCCGGAAAAACTGTTAACTTTGCGGTTAAAGATTAATCCAAGTTAGTGTGTCTTGTGTGACATGCAATAAATGGGGCCATATCCGTACTCCGGATTGGCCCCATAAATTTGAGATGAGTATTTTGCAAGTTGTGAAATTAGTTGTTATTTCATTACTTTAGTAACTAAACGGGTTCATTGTTCTCGTAACATACTGCGCTAAAGAATTCTGTTGTGTTTCTGTTAGATATTCCATATTAGGAATTATTTTTTTGAGTTCCGTTACTTTTTCAGGAAGAGTTTCTAATTTTTTGTCATCAGCTTTAAGTTTTAGGTGTAGCTTATTGAATTCAGCTTGATAATCAAAGATGTGTGTTAGCATATCTTTTTCAATATCTGCGAAAAGAGTTTCTTGATCTGTTTCCTTGGCTTTTTCGTTGTTGTATGGCTTAAAGGTAGGATCTACCAGAGTTCCAACTCTTTGCATTTTAAAGAGCAAGTTATGAATATATTCGTTTTTTGCATCTGATATGAAAATCTTTTTATAATTAACCTGATCAGCATTATCAGTATCAGTACCAGTATTAATATCTATAAGTGTTTTATCTAGCCTTTCTATATTATTTTTTAAAGTTGTATTTCTTTGTATCAGAGTGTCTTTGTTCTGTGCTGCAACGGCTAATTCTTCTTGTTTTTTAGCGTCATCTCTTTCTTTATTTTTAGCGTCATCTCTTTCTTTAATAGCCTTCGCTATATTTTCAGCACTGAATTCTTTTACCCAATTTGTAGTCGTTTTTGGATTATTTTCAGGAAGATTGTTTATGCTTTCCTTCTGCTGATCGAGAGCGTCTTGTAGCTTTTTGACAACTGTTTCGCTAACTGTTGGCGCTTGTGTTGCGGCAGCAGCTTTTCTTGCTTTTATATCGTTTGTTTCTAGGTGTCTTTTTAAAAAATAAAGTCGATCGCCTTCTTTTATATTTCCGCTTTCAAATAAATTTCTATGTAAATATTCTTTTGCTTGAGTTAGATAGTTTTTTGATTTTGCTTGAGTTGTTTTATCTGGAGCCATCTCTGGCTCCATCGAATGCACCTGGCTGCCGAAAAGCAGCACGCAAAGAATGGTCAAATTTAACTTTTTGAAATTGTTCATTTTTTTATCCCCTTTTTTTGGTAAAAATATGTTACTGATCACAGTTTGGCACAAAGGGGGGGGGGTAAATCAAGGGTTTTAATTCTTTTTGAAAATATCACCATCGGCTTTTGCTTTCAGAGCTGAAATAGCAAGATTTGTTTTTGAATTAATTTGATAAAAAAGGCCAACTTCTTAGTTGAGAAGTTGGCCCTGGAAAAATTAAGGATTTATTGATTTAAATGATCATGGGCATCGCTTATTTTTTGAAACATTTCTGCAGCGCCATTCTCTTTGTTTTTATCTGGATGGTATTTTAAAGCTAGTTTTCGATAAGCTCTTTTTACATCGTCTGTTGTTGCGCCAGTTTCTAAGCCCAAGGTTTTATAAGCTCTTGTGTAATCATCATCTCGCTCTACCGCATTATTTGCAGGATCTTCGATGTAAGATTTAAAGTTTTCTAAGTATTGATAAATTTCTTTAAATTCGCTTGATGAGTATGAATGTATTTTATAAGTTTTTAACAACTGGTTTATTGTTTCTTTAATATATTCACTATTTTTTGGTCTTTGGTTTAATTGTTTGTCTTGTGAGTATTTTTCTATTTCTTCTTTTAAAGGCTCAAAAGAATTAAAAAAACTATTTTCATGATCATAGATTAATTGATTTCGTACTTTGCCTTTAGGCGTATTTTTTATTAAAGCTGCCACTGTTTCATTGCTAGAATATTTTGCCAGGTCACGCACGCCCATTGGCTCATCATCTTCATTGGTTAATGTAGCATTTATATTAGCGTCATTTGAAAGTAGTGCTTTTATTAAAAGATGATTGTCTGTCATGATGGCATAGTGCAAAGCTGTTGTTCCTGAATTATCAAAGATAATAGTATTAGAAAGGCTTTTGTGCTTTTCTAATAACTTTATAGCTTCATTGGTATCATTTTTTAACAGTAAAGATTTGAATAGCTCTATTCGTTCAGCTTTTTGCTTAGTTGCTTTAGCCTTAGCTTTGTTATCTGCTTTTTCTTGAGCTATTTTAAAGGCTTCGTCTTTTGCTCTTCTATCTGCCTTTATCTCTTCGTCGATTTTGGCGGCATCAGACTTTTTTATCTCAAATAATCGCTCTTTTGCCCTATCAAAAAAGTTTTTTGATTCTGTTCTTTCTGTTGGTTTGTATTGAACTTCTTCTCTGCCCATCGAATGTATCTGGCTGCCTGTAGGCAAAAGACAAAGCATGACGACTCTTAGCTTTTTGAAATTGTTCATTATTATCCCTTTTTTAGATTAAAAAACTTTACTGATCACAGTTTGACATAAAGAAGGGGTGGCAAATCAAGAGATTTAATTGATTTCATAAAAAAGGCCAACTTCTTGGTTGAGAAGTTGGCCCTATGAAATTTAAATGAGTTTGATCTAAGATCTGTCAAAAAGCATGAGGTGTTTTAGAGCTTATAGTGTCGCCTAATTGCTTTAAGTTCATGACGTAATTTATACCAGCTTTCATTAAAATGCGAGTAGTCATTATTATTTTTTTCAATTGATTTAATAACCCAGGCAAGGCTTTCTACTTCTGAAAGCTTCCAGTCAGCATTGTCTATATTTCTAGTACATAGGCGAGATAAGTCGCTTTTTGAAATAATATTATCTAGTCTTTGCATGGCACTTACTGGAGCTGATAAAAAAAATATTGAAAGAGCAAGTGCTTTAACAGTTAAAGTCATAACCTTAGTCCCTAAAATAATAAAATAAGATATTTAAAACATATCAAAAAGTTTTAGTTTTTGCTAATTAGAAGGGCTTTTTTGTTGATAAGGTTTTTATAGGCATTGATTTTATTAATAACTTTTTGACCGTCTAGAGCATGATTTGCTAAGTTTGTAGTTGCAAATAATTCATTGAAGGGAAGATTGTATTTTTTATAAAAAGAGTGAACCGCTTGTAGGTATGGTTTTTTTGAGTTTTTACCCTGTAAAAGAAAGCTATGTTTTCCACTCGGAATTGATATAAAATGCACGTTTTTAAATCCATTTTCGATAAATTCTTGATACAGCATTAATCCGTGCTCAAATGGAACAACCGTATCATCGAGCGAATGAATCAAGAGTATTGGCAGATTTTTATTTTTAATATTTTTAATTGAGTCAAGTGGTGTGATCGGATTTACTGTTGGATACTTTGGAAAAAGTGTCGTAAAAACAGAAAGAGCCCGGGAAGGGTTTATGCCATATTTTATAAGAGTGGGTTGGATTGCTTCATGCATGCTGGCAGGGCAAGCATCGAGAACCAATGCCTTAATCTCTTGATGGTCATGCTTTTTGAGATAGTTTAGTATGGTTGCAGAGCCTCGAGAGCATCCATAAAGGATTATTCCATTACCTGGTTTAGATTGAGCATCTATGAATTTATGTAAAGAATTTATGTCAGGGCCTTGGGCCATGTACATTTTGGACCTGTTAACATGTTTTCCAAATAGCTTTGTCAGCATAAAAATGCCATAATTTAGTCCAAATCCAGTTGCGTCTGTGGCATCAAGAAAAGAAACAGAATATTTTTCTTTTGTGGCAATTGCTTGATCAAATCTATTTATTTGAGATGGGCCATCCACAATTCCATGAGCAAAGATAGTCTTAATTTGCTCAGGCCAGATCGCTTGAGAGCTGATCATAAAAATAATAAAAGTTAATAGTTTTTTCATTTTTTTGCTTGGTTAAGCTGTTTATAAGCTATTTACAGTGTATCATGATGTAACATTTCATTCAAAAGGAGTGGGCAAAAATCGCAGTACTCTTTTTGAATTGGGCTTAAAAAAGGGCAAGTCTTTTTTTATTAAGCTGTTTTGTGTCAGGGTGCCGTATATGTATTATTAAATTTTATAGGGGGCGTTATGAAAAAGAGAACTATAATGTTTTTGGGGTGTTTCTTAGTGATAAGCATGAGCAGCTTTGCTTCTGTACCAGATTTGCCAAAATTAAACTTAAGTAAATCAATGGATTCTGATTGCTTTGATTTATTTATTCGTCGATGCAAAAGTCGTGAATTTTCAAAGCTTTCACGTAGGCTTACCTATTTTGAAATGATTTATGCCAACATGCAAAGAGCTGCAGATGTTAAGTCAGAGCAAGAAAAGGAAAAAATTAAGTTTGAATTTGGCTCTTTGGCTCATGACATATTTGAGTGGCAAAATGAAAACGTATCATTTTTAAGAGATAATTTATTACTAACAGATCAAGATGATGGTGATGAATCTGGAAATACATTAAATTTTTATAATGAAAATATGGTTCCTCGGATTAGCGATCTTTCCAGGTTGCTGCAAGTTGAAATACCCTTAATTTGTAAGGTTATTAACTCTCGTCCAAGCTCATCAGCACAAGTTTTGTATTCTTTGCCGGACTCTTCAGATGAGAAAGAAGAGTTAGTTTTAAATCCATTGCAGTCATCAAGCTATAGGCGCTTAGAAGAGCTTGACAAGATGGATAGTGATGCTCGACTCAGACGAACACCATGCATGCCAAGGACAAGATCATCTTTTGATGCATCAAGAGCTTCGAGCCATAGAAGTTTTGGTGATTTAGAGTAGACTTAAAAAAGTCTAAAACGATTGGTGATTTATGAGTTTATTCAAGTTACATTTGCCATTTCAGCCAGCTGGTGATCAAGAGGCTGCAATTAATGCTTTAAAAGATCATGAAGGTAAAAAATCAGTTCTTCTTGGAGTGACAGGATCTGGCAAGACTTTCACGATTGCCAATGTGATAGCAAAGCAAAATAAGCCAGTAATTGTTCTATCTCCAAATAAAACTTTGGCAGCACAACTTTATGAAGAATTTAGTTTGTTTTTTCCAGAAAATAAAGTCTGCTATTTTGTGAGTTATTATGATTATTATCAACCAGAATCATATTTGCCAGCGCAAGATATTTATATTCCAAAAGAAACTAAAATTAATCCAGAAATTGAGCGACTTCGTATAGAAGCTGTTGCAACTTTAATGCAACGGCGCGATGTAATTATTATAGCCTCGGTTTCATGTATTTACTCTTTAGGAAACCCAAAACAGTACCAAGAGCAAGCGCTTCCTATATTTGTAGGACAAGATGTAAATCGAAAGAATTTACTTTCAAAATTAGTTTTTATGCAATATCAACGCAATGACATTGATAAAAAAAGTGGCACATTTAGCGTGCAGGGAAACGTTGTTGAAGTGTGCGTTCCTTATGAAAAATATCAAAAATTAAGAATAGAGCTTTTTGGTGATACCATAGAAGCCCTCTCTTGGGTTGATAAAAATAATAATCATGTCATTCAAACCTTTACAAACACTATTATTTTTCCAGCAAAAAACTTTGTAACCTCTAAGCAGGCACAAGATCAAGCTTTAATTGAAATTGAAAATGAGTTAGAGCAGTATTTGCCAACAATGACAAACCCTGTGTACCAAGAAAGATTAAAGCAGCGAGTAACCAATGACATTGAAATGATTGAGCAAACTGGTTTTTGTAGTGGCATTGAAAATTATTCATCATATTTTGATGGGCGAGTTCCGGGTCAAGCACCATTTTGTTTGTTTGATTTTTTTAAAAAAGATGATTTTTTATTAGTCATTGATGAATCACATATTGCAGTGCCTCAAATTTCTGGGATGTATCATGGAGATCGAGTCAGAAAGCAGTCACTAATAGACTTTGGCTTTAGAATGCCTTCTGCAAAAGACAATAGACCGTTGAGGTTTGAAGAAGTTGAAAAGTTTTTTACTAATACTATTTTTGTTTCAGCTACTCCAGGACAGTATGAACTTGATCATAACGATCAAATAGTTGAACAAGTAATTCGACCAACAGGGCTTTTAGACCCAGTCATAGAAATCCATCCTCGCATGGATCAAATAAATGATTTGCTCGGTCAAATTAAGCTAACGACTTCAAAAGGTTTTCGCACTTTAGTTACCGTTCTTACAAAAAAAATGGCTGAAGAGTTGGCTCAATTTCTAGAAGAAAAAGGAATTAAGGTTTGTTATTTGCATAGCGATTTAAAAACTCCGCAACGTACTGAAATTCTGCAAAAATTACGCCTAGGCGTTTTTGATTGTGTGGTTGGTGTAAACTTACTTCGCGAGGGTCTGGATTTGCCTGAAGTTGCTTTTATGGCAATTATGGATGCAGACATCGAAGGCTTCCTTCGGGATAAGCGTTCTTTGATTCAGATTATTGGTCGAGCTGCTCGTAACACACAAAGCGTGGTCAGAATGTATGCAGATAAAATAACGAGCTCGATGCAGTATGCAATTGAGCAAACTGATAGAAGAAGAAGGATACAGCATGAGTATAACCAGCTGCATGGAATTACTCCTAAAACGGTCATTCGAGAAGTGGTAAAATCTATTTCAAAAGCTGCTTTGGACTTAACAAGGGTTGAAAAGAAATCGACAAAGAAAAGATCTTCATCGATGCAACATTTGACGGAACAAGAAGTTCAAGCATTGACCTTGCAAATTGAGACAGAGATGCACCAGGCAGCCAAGGATCTTAATTTCGAAAAAGCAATTCAGCTTCGAGAGCAGTTGTTGCAGTTGAAGGGCAAAAATTATTAAGATGATGAGTTTTTGAAAATGCATGTGCTAAAAAAGTAGAAGTAATAAAAAAGGAAGTAGGCATGAAAAAATTTTGGATGAGTAGTCTGATTTTGTTAATCTTTTTGGGTGGATGCAAGAAAAAGAAGATGGTTAAAGAGCGCATGTGTGCTCGAATAGACTTTGAAAGAATCGTATCATTGTTTCCAAAAAATGTTACTCAGGTAGATGATCTTTTACTCTCTTCAAAAAGTTTGATGGATGCTGCAATTGAGAGTATTGCTCAAGTTCAAGCATGTATGAGGAATTATCAAAATACAGTTCTTGTTTATGAACAAGCTTATTTTCAATTTATTGTAAACTTATCTGTTCTTCGTGTTCTTGCAATGCTTTCAAATGATGAAAAAATTATAATTTCTTCTCAAAAAGCTTTGAACGATTTACAAAATTATCAAGCGACTGTATTGATTTCTAATAAAATTTTATACCAGGCTTTTCTAGAATATCTTCAGCTTGGATCTGACAATTACAAAAAAAGTGTTTCCGTTCGGTATTTTTTAAATCATATGATTCAAAATTTTGAGCATGTCGGTGTTAAATTAGATGATTTAGAAAGTGCGCACCTGGAGGATGTAAAACGCGATATCAATAACGTATCAGCTGAATTTTTAAGCAATATTGTCAACGAGAAAAATAGTTTTTCTGTAAGCAGCTGTGATCTTGATGGGCTTTCTGATCAATTTATTAATTCTTTGCAAAAAGATTCTTTGGATAATTGCATTGTCCCAATTAATTCTGAAACATTTGCATTAATTATGAAAAACTGTTTGGTTGAGTCAACCAGAAAAACGTGTTTTATGTTATTTTCGCAAAGGGCTAGCAAGTTAAATCAAAAAGCCTTAACAGGGCTTTTAAGTAAGCGGCACGAAATGGCAAATCTGTTAAAATATCCAAACTTTGCATCATATCAACTACATGGACTAATGGCTAAAACGCCTAAAAGGGCAGAAAAGTTTTTACTTGGCATGATAAAAGATTTGCAGCCATATGCCGATAAAGACTTTGAAAAAATAGTAGATTTTGGCCTAGCTCCGTCAATAAGCCTTATTGATGGGAATTTATTAAAGCCATGGGATGTTGCATTAGCAAGGGCATGGTATCAAAAACACATGTTTGATTTAAGCCAAGATGAAATATCTAAATATTTTTCATTGTCACAAGTTATACCATCATTTTTACAGCAATTTAATCGAGTTTTTCATATCGAATTTGAGCCTCAAAAAACTGAAGGCCTCTGGGCTGATGGTTTGCAGTGCTACAGAATTAGATCTTTAAAGCATCAATCTGTTCTTGGTTATATGATACTTGATCTTTATAAGCGTCCGTTAAAAAAAATCATTCCGTCAACTCCAGAGGCAATGCGCGCAAGCGCCATAGCGCAAGGTAGTGTAGGTCAAAGCCATATGATGATTGTTCCATCGATACGAGATGATTGTAGCATTTCTTGTGTTGGGTCGTCAGTTGTTGTGACAAACTTTGTTGAGCCAACGCATGATTGTCCAACTCTTTTAACGCTTGATGAGGTAATGGAAACATTTCATGAAATGGGTCATGCTCTTCATGCACTTTTTGGAGCAACAAGATTTACACAATTTTCAGGAACGCAAGTTGTGCAAGATTTTATGGAGGCTCCTTGCAAGATGCTTGAGTGTTGGTTTGATAAACCGGAGCTGTGGACTTCTATAAGTAGTGATTATACAACTGGTGATACAATGCCAAAAGATATGATTGAAAAGATTATAGCATCGCTAAAATTTAGTAGGCCGCAAAGCATGCTTAATCAATTATTTTTAGGATTAATGTCGTTGCGCTTGCATTTGCAAGATCAAGATGATCTTGAGGGCAAAGAAATTCATAGCATGGTTGAAAAGTTATATAAAAAAACATTTAAACATATTGCATATGATTCTAATTGTTATTTTGAAACAAGTTTTATGTTTTTAGCCGGTGATTTTGGTGCCTCTTATTACATGTATCCATGGACAAGCGTTATAGCTGCTGATCTATTTGATAAGGCTTACCAGCGAGGGCTTTTTGAGTATGAAACGGGTAATGATTATGTTACTGAGGTATTAAGCCCAGGTGGCCTGAGAAGTCCATATGAAATGGTTGGTAGGTTTTTGGGAAGACCTTTCAACAATAAATCTTTTTTGAAAACATTATGATTTATTTGTGTCAAACATAATGCAAGTACCTATAAAAAGACATGAGGCAACCATGCTTATTGTGGTGAGTTTTAATTCTTGTATAACAGCTTTTCTTAATTCTTCTGTTATTGGTTGAGAATAAAAACTATTTGTATTATTGATTTTTGGTATATGTGGCTGCGGATTAAGCGTTTGAGAAGTGTTGTGGAGTACGCGCTTACCTGGCTTAGAATGCGTTTCTATGAAAAACAAAGAACAAATTAAGAATAATGAATTATGTTTTGATATCATAAGTGGCCTTGTGTGGTATATTTTAACTTACAAAATTAGATTTTTTAATGTTAGTAGAATTATGAATTATTCCCGTCAGAAAGCAAGAAACTTTCCCGCATTTGTAATAAAAAATTATCTTCCGATAAGTCAAAAGGTTGAAATTATTCATTTTGAACATGGGAAAATATTATGTATTTACCCTAAGAATCATCAAGCCTCACTGCTTAGTACGGGTTCATTAATTTTTTGCGCTGTTGAAAAAAGCCAAAATGTTTATAGGTTTTTAGATCTGTCCATTGAAACGTCTGCGCATGGTCTGAGCATCGAGCAGCTTGTTTTTGTTCATGATATCATGCGGCTCTGTAAAAAAAGTATTCCTCGCGAAATTCGTGTTCCAGAGATGTTTGATTTTTTGTTATATATTTATAGCAATATTTTAACCTTGTCTGAGGTAGGGAGGTCTGTAGCAATGCTTAGGTTGTTTTTATTGTTAGATTTGCTTCCAGAGCAGCAAGAGGTTTATCAAATTGCAATTCAAGATCCATGCGGAATTATCTCTCAAGATTTTAAGATTATAAATGAATCTGTTCAAAGGTCATGGGATAATTTTTATCAACATGATAAAGCGTAAAAATCTTATTGAAGCAACTATATTTACTTGCTAGCTTAAAGTAATATTATATGGTCAGTGTTGCTTTTTTCATGCTCTTTAAGGAATAACAATATGAGAATGTTTTTCTATCTTCTCTTCCTTTTCTTTTCTTTTAATGTTTGCCCTTTGGAATTAGGTCAAGAAATTGCTACGCCCAAAGTAAGAATTTTACTTCATTTTGATGCAGCAGATCGTTATAAGTATGTAGATAGTTTAAAAGCAGAAATTACTCTGTTAGAGCAACGTTGGAAAGATTTTTCTGATGGGTATTTGCAAAAACATACAGACATTGAAATAGAAATTGCAGAACTTAAAGAGAGATCATTAAAAAAGCATGATAGCTTTTTACTCAAAAGAATTAACTTTCTGACTCTGCTAGATAAAGTTTATGGCGAAATTAAAGAAACAAAGGGTCAAACACTAGCTCTTTTGCTTCAGCATATTGAATTTTGGGAAAAATCATTTTCTGATTCTATACACAAATCAAATACCATTGAGGAAAAATCAATTTATTCATTTCTTGATTTGCAAAATATGATGAAAAAGATTTTTTTACAAGAAGAGCAGCTAAGAGGGCTTATTTCAAAGAAAGAAGAAAAAGCTATAGAAATTTCTCGAGAAGAGTATCTGCTTGTTGCCAAAGAAAAAGAATTTGAGACAATCGAGCAGTCTATTGAAAGTAAAAAAAAGCATACAGATTTAAATAAAGAAGATATTGCACTCTTAGACATTGAAAAAGAAATTGTCTGCAAGCAGCGAGAACTTGCTGTTTTAAAAGTTAGTTTATATCAAAAAAACCAAGAGTTTTTAAGCTCAAAAGAATCAGTGTTGCAAGACAAGCTGGCTGCGCTTAAAGATCAAGGGCAGTCCATTAGAAATCGTTTGCATGTAGATGTTTCAGATGTTTATAGCTATGAACAAAAAAATAATGAACTAAAAAAAATATGCAATGCAAAAAAAGTTGAACTTGTAAAATTACGAAATGAAATTGCTGCTCGTAAAATAAATTCTCAAGAAGAATTAGATAGGCTTAGAAAGAGATTTAAGGTTTCTTTTACAAAATTAAAACAGTTAGAAGATGTAGAAGTCAGTGCTCATGGCATTGTGGATAGTTTTGCATTGTATTCAGTAGCACATGCTTATGTCATGGTGGCAACAGATGAGCGGATGCTGTATAAAATAAAAATAGAAATGATGCTACAGGATGCAAAAATACAACAATCGCAGGTAGTTGCAGATACGGTAAAGCTTTTATATGAAATCTCTCAAGGGCATATAAAAGATACTGAAACATTTGAAAAAGAGCGTATCGAGTACAAAGAAAAACAGATATTTTTAGAGTCTGAAATTAAAGCGAATAAAGAACAGATTGCAATTGATCATGGCCTGATAAAAGACATTCAGCGCATTATGACTCATTTAAAAAAACAACAAGAAAGAATGAATGTTTTAACTGACGATGTATCATCATTTCAAAAAAAGAAATGGACTGATTGCGTAATCTTACTTGCAGACATGATAAAAAACATTGAAGAGCAAGATGAGATCATGCTTCAAAAAAGTGAATTTTATGAGCAAATCGTTATTTCTCAAGAAGAGTCATTAGAATCTATAGATTGTATTTTGCATGAGTTTGATTTAATTGGGGTATGGCATCGTTCAATTAGTGCTGTAACCTGGGAAGGCATTAAAAACATTCTTCCAAATTTATCAATCTTTCTAAAAGATATTTATGGAATTGTAAAGTCATGCATAGCTCAATTATCTTTGAAAAAAATTGCGTTTAGTTTTTCAAAGATTAGCGTTGGCGGTCTTTTTGGCATCTTTTTAATGATGTTTTTATCATTCATGCTCTATCTGTTTTTGCAGGCACTTTTGCCAACATGGTATAAATATTTTCTTTTGAGCGAATATGGCTCAATTGATTTTATGCATGGGCCATATCAACTTTGTGCTGTTTTCATTGGTTTTTTTATAGAGGTTTTTACGCTACTTTATGGATGGATGCTGTTTTTTGCCTATACATTTGTTTATGATCCATCGATTGCATTTTATGTTGTATTTTATGGATACACTATTGTTTTAGGAATTTATGCATCGAGAAAACTACTCGCACATTTTATATTAATAAATCGCAAATTTGATTATTTTTTATTAAGCAAAAGGCTTATTGATCGTTTTTCTTTAGTCTTTTTATTTTTTTCAATTTCTACCGTTGTTATCCTAGTTTTTCGTAAAATGTTTATGCTCGTCATGCTTCATCAGCAATCAGAATTTCCAAATATTTTACTTCGCTTGTATCACATTGTTATTTTTACCTCGATTGTTTTTTCTTTAGATAAAGAAGAGTTTTTACAGTTGCTGCCACAAAAATCAAATATTGGATCTAAAATTTCATTCATTATTGAGCGTTATTATTATTTAGTTTTGCTTGCTGTTTTTAGCTTGCTTATCATGAGCGATCCATACCTTGGTGGTTATGGATCTTTAATGTGGCATCTTTTTTGGAATGTCTTTGTATCGATGTGCGTATTGGGTCTTTTGTTTATTGTAAACATGATTATTAGAAAACATTCTGTCATTTTTTTCTTCAAGGAAGATGACAGCATTAATGGATCGTGTGAGCGGTTTGACTATGCAAAAACATGGTATGCAATTTACATCTTATGTTTGATTTTCGTTTTTACCATTATTGCAATTGTTTTATGTGCAGAGGTATGGGGTTATGGTTTTACCTATGGAACTTTGCGTAAAGTTGCTATGTATGAACTGTTTAAGATTGAATCAACCAGTAGTGCTGGAAAGATGGAATCGTTTAGAGTTCTTAATCTTTTGTATATTCTTTTCATGTCCTGTGTCGGAATTGTTTTAGCATATCTTTTTAGAAAATTTGTTTTAAGGCGTGTTTTTGATATCCAATACGTAGATCCGGGAATTCAAAATACCGTAACAATCATATCTAGGCATGTAATCATTATTGCTGCTGTCATGATTGCATGTATTCAATCGAAGCTTGGATCGGTGGTTACATATGTTTCTTTTGTGGGTCTTGTTACGTTTGGTTGGTCTTTTAAGGATTTGCTCACTGATTTTGTAGCTTATTTTTTTATTTTAGTTCAGCGCCCAGTTAAGCTTGGTGACTATGTAATGATTGATCAAGATACAAAAGGAGTTGTCAGAAAAATTAGCTCTCGTGCGGTTATTTTACGGCATAAGAATGCCGTAAACATTGTAGTTCCGAATTCAACAGTTCTTAAAGCTTCAATTTATAATTGGAATTATACCAGAGGGTATATTGGATTAGACGATATTATTTTTACCGTGCCGTTTAAGACAAATATTACTTTGGTAAGAGAAGTTTGTTTTAAGGTTATGGATGAAGATGGGGATGTTTTAAAGGTGCCGCAGCCATTTGTAAGGCTCAATGAATTTGGAGACAAAGGTTATGTTTTTATGATTCGTGGATTTGTAAGTGCAGGTAATACTTTGCGTCAGTGGGACATTGCAAGTAACATACGATTTGCTTTGGTAGAAAAGCTTGGAAAAGAAGGAATAATTATTGCTGGCCCAAGTATGAAAATCTTTATGGAAAAAGAAACATTCCAAGACCAGCAATAAATCTAAATTGATTACTTTTTAAGGCGTGTAATTTTTTTTAATAAATGGCTGCTGTTAAGACCCCAAAGTAAAAGATACGCACCAGCAATAACCATAATGATATTGAGTCCATCTTGAAAAATTCCTAATTTTCCAAGAGCCCCAAATAGTAAAATGACACCAATGATTAAAGCAATAAAACCTTGTTGCTCAGGGTTGATTTGGCTTAGTAATTTATTTAACATTCTAGTCTCCGTTTAAAATAAAACTTTATCCTTGGCAACATACAAAAAACAAAAACAAGATTCAAGTTTTTCATTTTTACAGGTTTTTTACTTGAGATATCCTTGAATTGGCCAAGAAACATTAAAATTTAAATGATCATCAATTATTTGTTTGTGGTGAATTAAAAGCCGAATCGATGATATTGAAATATTATTTTCACGAATTGTTTTAAGTAAACTTTCCACAATCATCAATTTTTGATAGGTACTCATAGATTTATCAAAAGGATACTGGTTTATAGATACGAATGCTTGTGTTGAGCGCTCGCAAAGAGCAACTGACTGCACAATGATTTGCTTGTCAATAAGGCCCTCTTCTTCTAAAAATAAAAACCAATTATTTATCAGCAATTTTAAATTTTGAGAGATATCATCGCCATAAATCATTTCAATGGATTCTTTTTTTAAAGATTTAGTATTGCTATTAAAAACCCACAAAGTTACTTCTTTTGTCTTGCTGTTTTGCTCTATGGCGATATTTGTAGGCATTTGTTGATGTGGGATAAAAAAAACAATCCATGATTCTTGGTATAAAAAAAACAAAGATCCAATGGATAAAAGAGTTAAACAAATAATAAAATAGATATTTTTTTTCATATGTTTTTACTCTACTTCTGTTTTTTCAATTGATTCTATACATGAAATGAGTGGTTGAATGAGATGCTTCCAGTCATCTTTTTTTTGAAGTCCTGCTTCGATAGCAATACTTGGAGCTTTTACCCCAATAAGCTGTTTGTATGGGCAGGCAAATAGACCGAGTGGAACAAATACGGAACTTGCGAATTTATTGTTTTTAAAGTAATTGAAAAAGGTTTCTCCAATTAATTTAGATATTTTTAAATTAATTAAATAAGCATTGTCTACATGATAAAAATATAAAGAATTGTATTTATGCCAAAGATCAGTTTGATTTTCTAAATAATAAAAAAAAGAAATGTGTGATGGAATTTCTTGCTGATTATAAAAGCTCAGACTTATATAAAAATTAGCCTGAAGCTTGTTAGAAAAAGATGCATTTTGTAATGGTTGCACAGATTCACCAGGAGCTCTGGTTAAAACTACGCGAATAGTAGGACATGATTTATTAATCTGTTTTTTTAGTTCTTGCGCGCATTCAAGTGTGATTGCCCGTTCAAATGTATCATCAATTTCATGCCCAGTATTTTTACTGTCACCGTACGGATCGATCATAATTGTAAATGATTGATCGCTTGATGGAATAGTAAATCTTGCTGCTGCAATCAGCATGAAAAAGTAGAATGTTTTTTTATGTAAGTTCAATGTTCAAACCGTTAAAAATTAAGACTTAAAAGCTATTTTTAATATACCATAGAGTTATCTTCTTTTACAAATTGCTTGTTTTTATGCCATTACAACAATAGCGTTTTTAATTTTTGCTAAAGTATTGAATGCTATGTGAAATTGTAAGGCACTAATAATATCAGGCTTATCATGTTTTTTTGCGATAGAAAGAGGAGTGTTTCCATCGATGTCTGTTGCGCTCGGGTTAGCTCCTGCCTTCAGTAGCATTTTAACTATTTTTAAACTATCTAATTCTGTAGCAAAATGAAGAGCTGTTTTCCCAAATTCAAATATCAGATCTGTCAAAGCACCGTTGCTTAATAAAAATTCAATCATGCTTGTATCATAATTTTTTATAGCTAAAATCAGTGGCGATGTATGTCCCTCTGTTAATGTATTTATGTTGTTTAAGTTAGCGCCATTTTTTATAAGCTGGGAAACTGCCACTTTGTCTTTTTTTAGTACAGCAGTTTCTAGAGGCGTTCTTGTGTTGCCATAAATTATTGTGTCTAGGTATTGCTCTGTTTGTGGTGCTAAATTTCCATAGTAAATTATATCTTTTGCTAAAGCTTGTCTTTTTTCTATCGTAGGAAATGAATCGATATATGCTTTTATGAAATCGAATTGAATAATGTTGTCTTTCCACCCATACCAACCGGAAGAAATATTTACGGATACATCTCGCTCTATAGGGTATTCATCTTTCATCATCTCGTTATCAATGTAATATACCCTGGATGTTTTTTCGTTAAAAAATACATTGTTTCCATGTAAATCATTATGAGCTACCGTTGTCCATGTCCATGGATCTTTAGGGTTAACATAGTTCATAAAAGTCTGTTGAAATGATCCAACTGCTTTTCCCATAGCCTGAGCACATTGCATGACTTCTTCTAGGGATCCATAGGAGTAAATTTCATCGACTGGCTTGCCCTGAGCCGCATGAGTAATCTCAATTAAATTAGTTTGACCATCTGCGGCTTTATATTTAAATATTTTTTCTATCCAGCAGATAGTTGGCAAATCTTTTTGTGGTATTTTTTTACCGGTGTCAGGATACTTTGCATTTTTCAATTTTCTTAGAAAGGTTTGCTGCATTTCAATAAGCCTTTGAGAGCTTCCTTCCTGTGTGCTAATTTTTAAAAATATTATGTTTTTGTTGCTATTGCTAGGTGGACTGTTTTTAAGGCTTACAGCATAAATTCGATCTGTGTATGAGCCACCATCAACAGATTTTATATGTAAATTCTCATTGAAAAATTTTTCTTTAGCCTTGTATTTAGCTTTGTTTTCGGCAGTTTTAAATACTTTAGGTTCGGTTAAAAAGAATTCATATAAAACTATATTTTTTAGAGCTTGTTCGTTTGGATAACCATCTTTGTCGAGGGCCACTTTAATCCATTTTGTTTTGATTTGATCTGTGGAAATCTCTTCAATTTCTTCTTCTGGCTGAGCAATTGGGATAGCTGTCGGCGCTATTGCTTTTGCCTTTCCTCTGAGAGCCAATAGAGAGCCGTTAAAGACAAAAATAGTTAAAAATAGTATAAAAATCTTATTTTTCATACGAGAGATACCTCTTTTTAATACATGTGATAAAAGGATGCTATCAAGACTTAAGATTTGATAGCAATGGTTTTATGATAAATTTGGGGATCGTTAGATCTGGAGGTGGTTTTTGGTGACATGTAAATAAAACGACCAAGGGGCTTTTGAGTAAAAATGTCAGCCCTGTAAGCTGTTTATATGGGTTATATTTACATTAAATAAGGATTTACATATGAAATTTAAATTACTTTTTTCAATGCTTGCACTGATGTCGTTTTCAACGACTAGGCCAAACATTGTTTCAGATATTGTTGAGATAGCAAAAACTATTTCAATAGCTACGATAGATGTAGCTAAAGATTCTTTTTATGCAGTCAAAGAAAATACTTGGGATCTTAAAATTGGCAAAGTAGAAAATGGCGGAAAAATTATTGTAAGCGGCATTGTGCTCGCTTTAATCGCTGATCAAATATATTGCTGGCATGTTAATAAAGAATACAAAAAGCTTATCAAGCAGATGCGCGATGGAAAGTTACCATACAAAGTAGATAAAGAGAAAGGGCAGTTACATGTTAAATAATAAATTAAAAAACAAACTTATTTTAAGCTTTTTGATGGCGCTCAATATCATTTCTATTCATGCGGCTCCTGCCATAGTGGTTCAACGCAATGGCGTAGCAACTGTTCTTAATTTGAGACAAACTATTCCTGAGCGCGTTCAGTTGGCTTGGAAAGAACTTGATCCTAGTTTTAAACATTTGATTACTGGTGCTGCATATAGTCTTACTATGATGGCTATCATGATGCGTATGCAAAATAATGAACTATCTCCTAATAATTTTGAACTTGCTAAGAGTTCAGATATTGATACTACTTTTGATAAAATTATTGGAGCAAAGCAATCAAAAGAACAAATAAAACGGTTTATTGATTACACAAAAAATGCAAAATCATTCAATGATATTGGCGCAAAGCCGCTTAAGGGTTTTGTTCTTCATGGTCCTCCTGGAACAGGAAAAACTGATCTTGCTCGCGCAACAGCTAAAGAGGCTGGCGTTGATTTTATACACACTACTGGTTCAGAATTTAATGGAATTTGGCGCGGATCTGGTGTACAACAAGTTAAGGCATTGCATAAGTTTGCAAAAGCAAAAGCTCCATGCGTTGTTTTTATAGATGAAATTGATGGAGCTGTTGGATCAAGTAAAGGTGGAGCATCTTGGTGTTCGGATAATAAATCTACAACAAATGCTTTTAAAACAATGCTTGATGGCTTTGTTAAACAAGATCCAAGTAAGCCAATTTTATTTATTGGCGCTACAAACAATTTAGATGATATTGACAGTGCCATTATTAGAGATGGTAGATTGACGCCAATTCATGTTGGAACTCCAAATGCTTTAGAGCTTTCGCAAATATTTCAAAATAAGCTTTATAACTCTAAAATAAAAGCTGAAAGAAATATAGACACATCAGCCCTTGCAAATCTTCTTCCGAATGGAAGCACTGGTGCTAATGTTGCGGCCATTATTAATGATGCTGCAAATATTGCAGTTTATAATAAAAAAGTTCTTGTTGATTTTGATTCATTGAAATCAGCCATATTCCAAAGAGGATAAGCTTTACTATCATAGACTTACGAATTTAGATTTAAAGTATGGACTGCTCTTTTTGAGTGGTCCATACTTTTTGCTTACATTCAAGATCCGCAAGGACAACCGGTTTTGCCTTCTTTTGCACAATGCAGACAACCCAGGCCTGTGCATTTCGTTCTTTCGTCGTTTGCTTTGACAACCTCAATAAGCTCATCAATTTGCTTGAGCCACTGCTGAGCAGTTTCTTTTGATATGGTTCGAATTAAAAGAGGCTTGTAGGATTTCATCCATTCTGAATATTTTACAAAAGTTTCTCCTGCTTCTGGTTTTGAACTAAACCATGGATAAACAGGAGTTATTTCAAGAATGATATTTCCATGTTCGTCATTATAAAGCCATGATGCTGGCCTATCTATTCCATGAGATGTCTCAAATAAATTATGTAGATAGCCAACCCATTGAATGCCACCACGTGTTCTATCATAGACAAGGCTTTTGCGCTTTCGTTTTTGAAGGTACTGGGACCATTGATATCCGATCAAAGAATTTTTGTTTTTGTTAATCAGCGATTTGTGCAATGGTAATTTATTATTAATTGCTTCTTTAAGCATGTTTTTGAGCACGTCTATTGTATAATCAAAGCAATCATTTATGAGTATGTATTTATTTACTCCTTCAAAATTAATTTTTATATTTTCAAACAATGTAATTTCAGAAATATCTTCATCGATAGAGATAAATTCTTTTTCTGATGAATTTATATAAAATTTTAATAAGTTCATTTTTTGCCCTTAGTTTTATTCTTTTTTGCGTCTTTGATAATTTTACCTTTATTTCCAGTAACCATGCCTGATTTTTCTAGGGCTTCTTTCATTTCTGGGGTTAGTCCGTCAATATTATTTATCTTATTCCATGTTCTATGGTGAGCATGATAAACTCCTGGAGAGGTTTGATCAAAAACTATATATTTTCCACCATAGACAGTCACCCTACGCTTTCCTTTTAGTTCACCTTTGTTTTCAACCTCCACGGAAGTATCAAGAGCCTTTTGTCCATCTTCCCAGGTTGGGCCTGCACTTGCTTGGCCACTTTGGTGAGCTTTGTGCTTTTCTGATGGAATAAAGTATCCGTGTGGGCCTTTGGGTGGTGGGCTACAAGTTATAGTTCCGCAGTCTTTTCCAGGGCTATGCTGACTGATTGGGTAATTGTGAATTGATGGTGGATTTTTTATGATGTTTGTTT
>JAPLIP010000025.1 GCA_026389065.1 Candidatus Dependentiae bacterium | reverse complement strand
GCTTTTACTTCTTGTTGGGTTCTTTTTGCAATTTGGTTTTTTGCAAATCGCTCATAAGATCTTTCGTGTGATGGTAGTTGTTCTGCTGGACGAAGGTCTTCAACTTTAAAGTTTGCAGGAGATGGGTGAATTGATTTCGCGTTAGTTCCTTCAGCTTTGCTTTTGATAGCAAGAATTTCATCAAGTAAAACAAAGTCGTTTTGACTGTAGGGGAAAATGTTTACTGGCAATTGAGTGCCTGACCACGAAGTTAAAAGATCTTGCATGTTTGTTTGATTCATATGGGTCGTAAGCTGTCCATGAACTTCGTAAAGCATTAAGTAGCACCATATCTGTTCTTTGAGTGGGCTTGCAAATATCGGGCCAGAAACAAGTTGTGAGTTTGTAGCTTTGCTTAAAGCTTGAGTGCTTGGTGTGCCAGAAAGTAGATGCATATCATGAGATGTTTTGTAAAAAGGTGTTTGACGAAAAACTACTATTTCTTTTTCGAGCGCGAGCGGATCTTTTATGTCAGCAGGACTACTTTTTGAGGCTGTTTTTTCTATGGGTTGTGGGTTTTGCAATAATTTCCACGAAGCACACTGGTTTAAGAAATAATTCTTTACGTTATTTTCTAGTATTAGTTTTATTCTTGTAAGCTCGTTTACTGTTCTTAGGCTTGTGTAGTCAGAATTATAAAAAGAGGTTTCTATGTGTGGAATGTAATTAAATGTTTGCTTTTCTACATTATGAATCATTTGAAGAACTACTGAGTAATAGACATAAACGTCACACACCATAGACATGCAAAAGAGCTGCCAAGCTTGCGAGCTTGCTATGTCTTGGGCAGTTATTTCAACTGCGCTCCATCCTTTAGATGTAACTAATTTTTCAGATGGAAGGTGTGGAAGCTGAGTGTTGTTATCTTTTAAAAACTTTGAAAAATCTAATTTGTATTGACTGAGTGATTCAACTTTTTTTACCCTTTCAAGCTTTGCAAGAAATATAAGATAGAGGTAAGTTTTTTTTATGGTAGAAATTTGGTAGCTATCTAAGGGATATGTTGATTTTGCAAAAACCGTATCAATTGTTTTAAATATATTTACGGTGAACTCATCTTTAATGGTAGATAGCGGAAAATCAATAGCCGCAAAAGCAGATAAAGCTTCATGGTTATTAAATGTTGTAATGCTGCTTGCGCTCGTAGAAGCTTTTGTAGTAACAATCTTTGGAGCTGGCGCGATAGCTTTTGCTTTCGTGGCAACAGCAACATTTAAGCGTGGAGTAAGCAGAAGAAATAATATAAAACTGTTTTTTTTCATGATCAAACTCCTTTTTTCAATAAGGCTTCAACTTGAGCGGTAAATATTGTGCGTGCGCTTGTTGGGAAAAGAAGGCTTGTTGGATTTATAATTTTAAATTCAGCAATTGCTCCTGGAGACATAAAACCAAAGCTATGGTATAAAAACAAATCTTTATTCAAGCTTGTTATGGTTGTAAATTCCTGGGGCTCTTTTGTTGTTGATTGCCAAAGTTTAAATTTTATTATGTCTGGAGATGTTATTATTTTTATTTTAAAAGTTATTGGATGTTGCTGCAGGCTGCTGAAAATAGTTTGATTTATTGAGATTGGCTGGACCCCAGAGCCAGATACAATTTGCTGCAGTGGATAAAGTGGCTCAATGAGAGCAGCTTTTGCGCCTTGTGGATTTGCAGAAGCTTTAGATGGAGTATATTGCTCTGCAAAACAGGCTTTGATTTTTTTATCACTACTTCCATAAAGTCCAGCAAGCCGATACTGTTGAAGCCTGCTTGTGTCCCCAGAAATCCATCGAGCTTTGTTAAAAATAATTCCTGCAAAAAAAGGAAAGCTTACTTGATAAAGTGTAACTTCACATAAAATTTCATAAGAAGATTGTCTTGTAATCCATTCTGTAAAAATTGAATTATTTGGAGCTTTGTTAGCATTTGTAGAAGTTACATTTGTTTTTGGATTTATATCTGGAGATAAAAGAGGTTCTTTGTTCATTTGCCAAAAACTATCTGTTGTTTCATCATATTGCCAATTTCCAACAGGAAAAACATTCTTCCAGATATGTCCTTGGGGTGTATACATGGTTGCTAGGGTAAAAAATTGATCCATTATTGCAGGCTTTGAAAGATAATGTGATTGAGGCTGAGAAAGGCTGACAGCTTGGAAAATATAAGTTTCCATTTGTTGCATCGTTGTAGATTGATCATTTGTTAAACTAAAAACATGAGATTGGGCTGTTTTAAAAAATTGTAAAATGTTTTGCATCTTTTGATTTTGAGCTTTTTCTACATAGCTCTGAAATGCGCTATTAGAATTTTGCAAACTCGTTTCTCCCTTAGTTAGCACTGTTCCCATATCTTGATACATCGTGCTAATGGATTGGTTTGCAATTTGAGCACCAGTTTGACCACCCATCATAATGCCCATATCCATGAGCATGTTTGTAAAGATTTTTTCATGGTGAAAACAGACAATGGAGATAAAGATAAAGGCATATAATTTTTTATACATTATCATCCCGCTTGCTTAATAAGGGGCGCAGTAACATTTGAAACGGTTGGTATAAGATTTGCCGCTGTTGGAGTTAATGAGATTGAAGGTGATGCGCCTGGAATTTCTGGCATGATTGGAGAAGTCTCAAGAAGATTTGGACCAGCTGCTGCCAATTGAGGTTGTAAAGGCTTTTCTGTTTTTTCATTATCAAAAGACTCAATGTAGCTTTTGCATGTTTGAGCTGGTAAATTTGCAGCGTTTGGATCTTTTCCGCCCTTGGTTGAAACGATATTTTCAACGAGTGATTCCATGCATGGATCAAGAATCTCTAGGCCCAAAAGAGCTGAGAAATCACCAAAACAGGCACCTAATATTTTAGCGACCCCTTCCCATGAGTTAAGCCACTCTGGCTGAGCAATGAGTTCTTCTTCGAATAAGTTAGCACCAGATTTCATGCATAAGTATAATTTTCCACCTTGATCTTTGTGAACAACTTTGTTGTCGCTTGTTTTAAAGTAAGCCATAGGGTGGCCATTAATAAGCATTCCAGTGTCAGCGGCTTGAACAATGTGTTCTGGCCATTGAATTTTTTTGCTATTTGCGGGAATAGATTTTGCCAGATATGGAATTATTTTTAAAGCTCTTACGTCGTCATAAGAAAAATAAAACAGGGGTGGATCCATTTTTGCAATTGCGATTGAATCTTTGTCTGTTGAGGATGGATTGTCACCGTATAAATATTGATTAATTTTTTCAGCAATATCTACAAAGGCGGTAAAATGTTGGGCATTTTTGGGATGAGGCTTATTTAGGTAGCTTGTGTAAGTTTGAAAAAAATCAAGATATGAAGCAAGTGATTGTAGATATTTTGATTTCTGTGCAGCAAGTTCGGGTTCAACTTGTTTCATTATAAATTGTGAGAGGTCGACGCTGTAATCATTTTGAATAAGAGTTTTGCCCATTGATGTGGCAAATGTTTGTGGAATTTTTGGAATGTATGATCTTATCGCACCATTAAATTGTGACTCAATAATGTTTATCAAGTGGTTTATGATAAGTGTTTTTTTATTTGCATGGTACTCCTTTTCATCATTTAAAAATTGAGGAATACTTACATGCATATTTCCATCTGAGCTTTGAATAATTCCAACATGCTGCAAATTGAAATTTACATAAATGCCCATTAAATAATGATATAGTTCATTTAGAGCGTTAATATGAACCTTTCTGAAAAAAGGAATAAAGGCAGGGTTGCTTTTAATATTTTGAATCATGGAGTCAAATTTTGTAGAAAGATCTGGGTATCCAGGAAATATCTCAGCGCCTCCTGGATATGCCTGAAATGCGGTATCTTTTGGCCTTAGCACCGTAAGATTCATTTGTGTTAAAATCGATTTTTTCTTGTTGCCGTTTTCATCTTTTGGTTCTTCTGTAAATTTTGAAGCGAGCATATGTTTGATGGTGCGGTTTTGCATTCCTTGATGAATCATTCCGTCTGATGTTACTTTTGTCAGTGGATATGTAACGACAGTGTCCATTAGATTTTTTATGCCTGGTGCATGCTCAGGAGTTAATTGCGCCGAAAGAAACATACTGCTATGCAGATGTTGCGCTTGAACAATAAGTACAAGTCCGATAGTGAAATATTTCAGCCTCATAACTACTCTTTTTTTAGGACAAGGTTTAATGACAATAAAAAATCAATGTTTTATTTCCGTTTTATTGTTACAATAAATAATGTGAAAATCAAGGTCTGTTTCTTAATTAAAAATCATATAAATAAATAAGGGTTGTGCATGATTCCTCAAGGGCGATACATTATTTTTTTCCTCGTTTTAATCTCAATTGGGTATTTTTCAAAAAGAACTTACTTGTATTATTTTGATACAACTCAGCCACAAGTAACCGTCGTTGGTTTTGAAGACGGTAAAGCTTATGCTGGAGAAATAGTCGGATCTTTAAAGGGTTGGAGTCCATATAAAGTTGCACACATTTCAATGTGGCTCGATGATAATTTAATGCATCGTGATTTTAAAATTAATCGTAAGCAATTTGATCATCCTATTTCAATTCCTGCAATGACTATTCCAGATGGATCACATAAATTAAAATTTGAGATCGTTGACGGAACAAAGCGTCAAAACAAAACATCTATCGAGCGTTTTTTTTATACAGACAATTTAGGCTTGCAAGCAGTCTTGGTGCCATCTTCGTCTGACAATAAAGTTCAACAAGGTAGATGCTTAAGAATCCAAATTCAAGTTAACAAACCAATAAAAAATGCTGTAGCAAAAGTACTTACTGGAGAATATATATTCTTTGCAGAGGGTAAAAATTCTTTAATTTATGAAACCTATGTTCCTGTTGAGTGTGAACAAGATGCTGGAGAATACCCATTTTCTGTTGAAGTTCTTGATAGGCTTGGAAACAAAGTAACATTAGAAAATACTTTCCAGGTTGTAAGTGTTGCATTTAAGAAAAAAATCTTAAATGTTCAAGGAAATAAGCTACATGCTGAACTTGAATTTACACCAAAGCAAGAGCAAGACCTTGAAGCTGAACTTGAAAAGCTTGCAAAGCAGTCAGGTGGCGAAAAGCTATGGAATGGCCCATTTGATGTACCAATTGTTATGAGAGGCATCACTACAGAGTTTGGAGTTATTCGCACATCTCAAGAACGTGGTCGACGAGTGCACAAAGCTCTTGATTTAATAGCTGATCCAAAAAGTGTGATTTGGGCATCCCATAATGGAATTATTGTACTAAAAGATCGCTTTACCCACAGTGGCAACACGGTTGTTATTGATCATGGCTGCGGAGTTCTCAGTCTTTATTATCACTTACATGATTTTGCAGATATTTCTGTTGGTCAAAAAGTGAAAAAAGGACATCCGCTTGGACGTATGGGAATGACTGGTTATGCAAGTGGCGATCATTTGCATTGGGAAATGCGTATCAATAATACTCCTGTTGAGCCAATGCAATGGACTCAGCGTTGGATCTAAAAAAATAAATAAAAAAATTCCCGGTTTAATCGCCGGGAATTTTTTTGCATAAATTTATAAGCTAACTTTAGATATTAAATATTTAATATCATCATCTGCAAATCTTAAACCAACTCCCCAGAAGATTGAAGCGTTGTGACTTACAAAATCATCAGCTCCAAACGTGGTGTAAAGATTGTTGAATACAAATACACGGTTGATCCATTTCAAATGTGGGCGACGTTCTGTAGCATAGTCAAGTCTTTGTAGCCCGTGAAAGTCAAACATCTCCAAGGTCGTAATCCAAGAAGCTTTATCAGTTCCAAGCGGTATAAAGTAATCAGCACCAACTCCGACAGCACCTTCAAACAAACCAACGCGCAATGCGACATTGTTGTAAATTTTTCCGACTTGAAGACCATAAGCATACTGTTCTCTGATTTGTTGTAGCGTTTGCGGTGCAAATAAACGACGGTTAAGAGCAGCAATTTGATCAGCAGGATCAGTAGTAATTTCATTGTATGGAATTGGGCTAAATGTGTTTTCTCGAGAATCAAGATATTCATTATAGGTCCATTTTCTGCTCACAAAGCCGCGTTCAGACGAAGCAAGTTGTCCAAGGTAAAAATAGCTACTGTTCGTATGAATGCGTACGTTGAAGTAGCCTTTGCTTTCAGTCCATCTATATTGATCAACAGGTCTGTGCATATTTTCTGAGTGGGAATCAAAAATAATTCCAATTGATTCAAATTTGGATAGGTAATTTTTAATTCCAGAAACAGCTGATTTGATATCTCGATACATATCATCTTCGTTGATCATTTTTCCAAGAAGGCCACGACCCTCATCGATTTTTTGAGAGACTGAGGCGATGCTGCTAAATCCTTCGCGGGCTTCATCTGCTGCGCGAGCAATAGAGTCGGCTGACCCAGTCAGATTTTCTTTAAGCGCTGGAAGATCATCTCGAAGAGTTGTTGTAAATTCTTGTATGTTTGTAACGATACCTTGAAGCCTGTCTTCGTTGTTAGAGAATACATTGTCAAGAGAGCCTGCGAGTTTGTTAATTTTATCAGAAGCGCTCGACATATTTTCGATCATTGATTTTAATTGTTCTGATCTTTCGGCTCCAGTGAATGCATCTTTAATGCTTTCGGTAACCTGTTCTACATGCGTTGCTATATTTTTGAATTTAAATAAAAGTTCATCAACAGAAACAGCTTCGCGTCCAGGCCTTGCAAGGTTGTTACCCGATTGAAGCTTTGGAAGCATAGGATCGCCTGGAATAACTTCTACGTATTTAGTTCCAATTAAACCTTCTTGTCTAACTACTGCATAAGCATTGTCATAAAGAGAATATTTTTTATTAACCATTATTTTGACTTGAGCGGTGCCCTTTTGAGTGAGCTCAATATTTTCTACCCAACCAACTTTAACACCGGCAATTTTTACTTCTGCTTTTTGTGACAACCCAGAAACGTCATCAAATGATATTGTGTATGGCAAAGACCCTGTAGAGCTAAAGCGAAACGCTCCAATACCTAAAATCATGAACATAAAGACACTGGCGGCAAGAATGACAAAAATGCCAACTTTTGTTTCTGTTTTAATTTGCAAATTGTTCTCCGGTTTATATCTGATAAGTCTTCATGGTTTCAATGCTTACCAAATTGTTTTTTGCCTTCTTCGACCTTACTATAGTAAAGATTGTCGAACTTGTCTCTTTTATATTTGCTTTGAGCTGTAAGGAGAATATATTAACTTCAAATAGTGGCGTCAATATTGTTTTTATTTCTTGTGCAAGGTCCTTGTATTCTTTTTGATATAAAGTGGCAAGATTTTCCCAGTTGGATTTCCAATCTGTGGCCCAGTCGTGAGCTTCGCCACTTATTTTAAATAGTTTATTTTTCTCTTCATCTGTTAAAGTTTGCTTTGGCTTTAAGCCTAAAATTTTGCACCAAGAGTATGAAAAGAGCCAAGGATTTATAGTTTCTTCTTCTGTCGACACGGTAAAAATATCTGTTAGAAAAAGGTTTTCTGCTGGTTGAGTATTAAAATTAAAAAAAACTCGATCATGAAAAACCGTCTCAAATTCTTTGATAGATAAAAGCTCTGTTACATCATTAAAGTCAGCTTTTCGAGAGCTCAAGTGTTTTTCAAATGCAGGAAAAAGCGTTTGGGTCTTAGTTATTTGTGCTATTTTTTCAAAAAGCCAAACACATATTTTTTTTCGATCATTTGGTTTTCCATCATCTACAAATTTCTTTTTTTCAATGTCGTACAAGCTATTTAAATTTAATTTGCCCTGCTCAGATTGAATGGTAATGCTTATTTTTGCATCAACACCATCATCTTTTTTTGTGAGCTCAAAGCTTTCTTGTTTGTTGAAATAAGGAAAAATTTGCTTTAAAAGGGTTTCATAATCTTTGGCTTTGTCGCTGGTGCTATCTTTTCCATCATCAGCTGTTTTTGGCGCCCATGGAGTTGTGGTTTTTGTAGCACTTGATTGAGAGTCTTTTTTTTTGGGCTCAGCGGTGATGATATTGTGTGCAAGCGCAACACACCCAAGAGCTAAGCGATCAGTTTTTTGTTTGGTAATTATTGTTGTCATAAGCTGTCGATACATAACTGTTTGTGAAAAATATAAAGAAAGAATGACAGAGCACATTGATAAAATGCTAAAAAGTAAGAATAAAATAAAACCAGGTTTTTTATGCATGTGCTTCTCCTGCGATAGATGCATTTGTTACATCATGCACCTCTAAATGATTTCCTATGCTTACTGTTGCGGTAAGAGTTGCTTCTCCCTTAGGCGCTTCACCCTTTGGCGCTTCACCTTTGGGCGCATCGCCTTTTGGAGCTTCTGTTTTCTTTTCAGTTTCGCTGCGTTTTTGTGCAAATGATGTTGGATAGTCGGCGTCAAGCTGAGGAATTATGCATACAATTTCGTTAATTATTTCTGGTTTGTCTTCGGCTTGCAAGAAAGAAATGTTTAATTTAATTGCTTCTGGAGATAAGGGTCGAAACTCTTTTTTTTGATCAGTGTCAGGCTCAGAGTTCCATTTTTTTATCCACTTAAAAGCTATCTTTTGATCTGGATTTTTCTCGAGCTCTTGCTTTGATGGTGTCGTAAATCCATATTCAACTTCTAATTTGGAAATATTTCCAGCAAGCTCGTAAAAAGCACCTTCTGTTATTTTTTCTTTGTTAATATCTTGCGTAGCTTTTTCTTCCTGTTTTCGCATGAGGCGAAATGCTTTTGGGTTATTAATTTCAGGTACGACCTTGTAAACAATTCTGACAAAGCATGCTTTTGTTTCGCCATACATTTGCATTGCATTCGTTGTTATAAAAGTGAGAAAATTTAAACCGTTTTCATTTTCAGCAGAAAGAAAAAAATTTGTAGATTTTATTTTTTTGTTCTCTTTTTTTAATTCAGTATTTTTTGGTTCAGCTTTTTGAGCATCGCCTTCTTTTTTGGCAGGCTTTTTAGCCTCTTTTGTTTTTTTTAAATCTTCATAGATTTTCTCAGAAAACCAACGGTGTGAAATTCCTGCCAGGTCTTTTCCTATTCGGTCATGCAAAATCATAATCTTTGTATCATTTGTTGTAATTTTTTGAATGATTCCTGCGCCCTTTCCTATTTGATTGTAAATCGTAAGGGCTGAGGTTATTAAGATTGTCGATATCATGATTCCAATGACTAACTCAAGAAGTGAAAAACCATTTTTGTTTGTTGTCATTTTGTCCCCGATTTTTTTGGTTCAACTTCTTCAGTTACTGGAGGTGTAAATAAAAAAGTAATCCACTGATCTGAGTGTTTGCCTTGTGCTGTAGTGGCTTGGACGAAAGATACATTTTTGCCAAACTTTTTAAACAAAGAAGATGTTTCTTTAATTGCTTCGATTGAAATATCTATTGTTTGGTCTGGATTTTGTTTTTGGCGATGAATTTTAATGGCTCGTAGTTCTTTTTTTTCTTTATGTGCTTGATCGATTTCTACTTTAAGATTGATCATCTCTCTGTCAATTTCTAAAAGATTTTCTACAGCGACATGTGGCTTTTCAACTTTTTGAAAAATAGTTACTTGCATCATAAAAAGCGATGAGCCAAATATTGAAAGGATCATTAATGCGATCATGATTTCCATGAACGTAAAGCCAGACATAAGCCGTCGTCCCACGGACTTCGCTTCTAGTTTCGTCGTGCTTTCGTCGGGCTTAGCCTGTCCGCCATAGCTCGAAGAGCGACGGCAGGAACCCTGGGACCCAGTAATTAAATGGCTTTTATGCTTTTGCATATGCATCATGAAGCTTCACCTGGCTATAAAATGGATTGATAGAAATTGAAAATTTATTATTTGCTTCTTCTTGCTGGTCTAAAATATTGATGTTAATTGCCTGGCTTGTGCCATCAGGCATGATATAAAACCAAGCATCATGCGTTGTGCTATTTTGAACTATTTCATCGGTTCCATTAATAAAAAAATTCTGGATTGTCAGCTGCTCTGGTATTTTCATTTGGCTTTCAAATTCACCAAATGGAATCTGTTTAAACTGTTTATGCTTATCTGTTTCGTCAGTGGTTATGTGGTGAATTTTAACTTTTATTTCGTGTTTGTTAAAATCAAAAAAAACCTGATGAATTTTTTTAGAACTTATTGCCTGGTGCACAGTATCTGCAATAACGTGTGAAAAATCAGAAAAAAACTGTTTTTGCACCGCGCCTTTTTGATTTCTAAAAAAGCTTGGAATAACAAAGGATGCAAAAAGGGAAATCAGTAGCAATACGACAAGGACCTCGATAAACGAGATCCCTGCGTTTGTATTTTTTAGAACTGTTTTATTGATTGTTTGCATAGATGCGATCATCTTCTTTTTCTGGATCACCTTTTGAATAAAGATCGAAAGCAGGATGCGATCCTGGTGCTTTTCTTTCATAAACTAATTCGTTGTCCCATGCATCTTTTTGGACTTCAGGGTTTTCAACGTCTTCACCAGCATATGGACCATCCCATCTAGAAGCGTTTTCTGGTCTTTTGACTAAGTCTTCAAGCTTGTCAGGATAGCGTCCTACGTCCATTTTAAATTGCTTAATTGCTTGGTCTACTACTTTAAGAGTGCTTTTAGTTACGGCTTTGGTTCCCTTTCCTAAAAAGCCCATAAATTTTGGTCCAACAAAGGCTAGGAAAAGAGACATGATTGCAAGAACAAACATCATCTCAAGAAAGCTGAATCCAGGTTTAAGATCTTGTCTTTGATTTGAAAACATAAAAAGGTCCTTTCATTTTTTGTATATAAAAATCATTTATAATCAATTTGTTTTAAATTTTACATGTCATACATGCTAATCATTGGTCCCATAATTGCAAACATAATAAATCCAACAATGAGTCCCATCACAATAGTCATGACAGGATCTAATTTTGATGTCAGTCCATCTGTAAATTCTATAAGTTCATCATCATAATTTTTTGCTACGGTTAGTAGCATGTAATCAAGGTTTCCACTTTGTTCCCCCGTGTTAATTAAATAAATTGCCATGGGTGGAAAAAGTCCTGTTTCTTTTAAAAAAGGAGTAATTTTACCTTGTTTGATAATTTTATCTTTTGCCTCTGTTAAAGTATCGACCAAAATTCGGTTATCAATAATATTACAAACGATGTCGAGCGCATTAGAAATATTAACACCGCTTTCAAGAAGCATTCCAAGGGTGCTACAAAATTGTACGACAGCGTTTGTCCGCGCAAAAAATTTTATGACTGGGATTTTTAGTTTAATTTTATCCATGGTGCGTTTGCCTTGTGGTCTTGATAGCCAGTACTGAAAAGTTATAGCAATGGCAAGGACTGTAAAAATTAATGGAAGATAGTGGTTGGTTAAAAGATAAGAACCCGCGAGTAAAATTTTAGTCTGAATAGGCAATTCTTTACCCATAGAGGTGAGCATTTTTTGTAAATTTGGAACAACAAATGTCATTATTCCAATGACCATTAAGCCAATAGCTCCAAGTTGAACCATCGGGCCAGAAAGCGCCTTACTTATTTTTTTTCGAGTTTCTTCTTCTCGCTCAAGATAGCTGGTAAGTCGTTCTAAAATGGTTTCTAATTTTCCACTTGCTTCACCAGCCTTTACAAGTTGGATAAATATATTGCTAAATGTTTTTGGGTAGGCTTGTAGCCCTTGAGCAAGCGAATTACCTTCTTTGACGCCATCTTTTAAGCTGATAATGATAGATCTTAGTTTTCCAGAAAACTGTTCAGATAAAAGTTCAAGAGACTGTAAGAGCGGAACACCTGACTTTAAAAGAACTGCTAATTGTTTCGTAAAAAAAATTATATCTTTAAAGGGAACTGGTCTTTCAAATAAAGATGTGAAAAAAGAAGATGTTGAGTTAGAATCTTTATTGATTTTAATTTCAAAGGGATATAAGCCTTTTGCTGTGAGTTGAGATCTTACAGATTCAACAGAGGAAGCATCCAGGTGGCCGCTTATTTTTTTTCCTTCTTTGGATAAAGCTCGATAGAAATAAAGCGCCATTACGTTGTTCCTATATCTTTTTGAACATCAAACTTGTAAATATTTATTTTTATTCTAGTTTAAAAAATAAAAAGTTAAAAATAAAAACTTACATAACGTTAACATACGGGGGAAAAGTGCACAAGTATATTAAGTTTGTTTCATACCTGCTACTTGGTTTATTATTTTCATGCTGCGATATTGTTGTAGCGCAACAAGAGGCAAAAGTCAAAACAGCGTACAAGGCAGAGCAATCCACAAATGAGCTAGACAAAAAACCATTGCCACAAATTGATTTGAGTGAATTTTCTTCGGACGCGAGTCATCAGCAATCTTCAAAAGAATCATTATCTAGGCAAGAGGTTGATTTGATTAATTTCTTTTGTAAGCCAATAGAATTTACCCCAGATGGAATAAGCTATTATTTTAAATATGTTTATAACCATCCTGAGTATGTGCATTATTTGCCGTATAGCTTTTCACACATGATTCAATTTTTGGAATATGGTACAAAATCAGGGCAATCAGAGGTGTTTGCAGCATCAATTATTAAAATGTTTTTACAAAAAGTTAAAGCGGTTTCCTACGTGGAAGCAGAAGCTTTTGCAGAGTTTGTTCCAAAGTTTACCCAGGCAATCAAGCCGTACTTAGAAAAAAAAGAAGCAAGCTTTTTAAATGAGATGCAAGTGGTCCTCAAGGAAAAATTAAGCAGTATTTTCACAAAATATTTTAGTTATTTCCAAAAAAATCCAGATTCTTTTATGACTTCTCTTGCGGAACAAATTGCAAAACAAACAAATCAAAGCGTTACTCAGCAGCATGTTGAAATTGCTCAACTAAAAAAAGATGTTTTAAGGTTTTTAGAAATGTCTGCAAATAAATTAGTGTGGTCTTCAAAAGATGATTTGCAAGTTTGGTATACCTGTAATCGCCTTGCGCATGAATGTCAGCTTTGCCTTGATCAAAAAGTGCTTTGTAATCCAGATGCCCTAGATGATATGTGCTGGTCTTTGATTCATAGGTTTTGTTATTTTGTTGAGCTTTCTTCTGGGTCACTTAATAAAAACTTTTATTCTCAAGTGCTTCATGATTTGCAAACAAAGCCGCTTGCGTTAATTGCAATGGAAGAGCAAGAGGACTTAATGACTACCAAAAAAGCTCATTTGATAATGCGTATGCAGTCATGTAAAGATTTGTGTGGATCAATGAAATTCGATTTGACGAGTTTAAGTTAAATCATCGTTTAATAAAAAACGTAGCCATTTTAGCGGCTACGTTTTTTATTGCTTAAAAAGTAAGTTTTTAAAAAATCAATGAAAGTTGAGCGCCATAGGTACAAGCTGTTGCAGCCCTCGTTCCGCCAAAAGTTCCTTTTAGGAATAGTTCAAATTGTGGAATGACTTTTTTAAAGTCCCCTTGGCGCGGGCAATAGACAGCCATGG
>JAPLIP010000024.1 GCA_026389065.1 Candidatus Dependentiae bacterium | reverse complement strand
CATGACCAGGAACTTCATGCATGTTATTTCTAATATTCTCATCTGCCCCAGAATTTATTAAGTTTTCAATTATTCCATAATCATACTTTTGACCAGGAACAGTCTTTTTGTAGTAATGCTTGTAAGGCGCTTTAACAACCTTATTTCCACCTTTTCTTGCTTGTTCATTGAAATCATAATTTTGCTTTGCATAGTAAGCTAGATGCAATGGAGTATTTTCATCATTATCCTTTGCATTTACAGCGGCACCTTTTTTAAGAAGCTCATTTACAATTTCAGAGTGACCGTTTTGCGCAGCGTAATGCAAAGCAGTTTTTCCAAGAGCATCTTTAGCATAAACATTAGCACCACTATCTAAAAACCTTTTAGCTTCTTTAAGATTGCCCTCTCGAGAAGCAATATGCAAAGCAGTTAAATCATCTTCTCTGCCTGTTGCATTGATTCTTTTTCTTTCCACCATATGTTCATTTTCTACTTTTCTCATAAGCAAATTCTTTGCTTTTGTAGCAAGTTCAGATTCTTGAAATCTTTGATACAAGCTTCTTTTATCTGGTGAATCAACTTTAGATTTTAAATTATCATTAAAGACATCAGGTTCACCAATCACATGACCACCCGAACAGATAAGCAGACTAAGCAGCAAAGTATTAACTATTTTGATTTTTTTCATTTTTTCTCCCCCTTTTTTGGATAAAAACATAGATATAGCAATAGCTTTGCACATGCTGCAATCAAAAATCAAGAGTCTTGGTTTAATCTAAAAATTTTCTTTGCGATGAAGGCTTCTTTCTATGGGCCACTTTTTTATCAAGAGAACAAAAAAATAGACCGGTAAGAAAATTCTTACTGGTCTATTTTAAATTGCTTTTTTAAGAAAGGCTTAAAAGATTACTCTTTTGAGCTATCCACTTCTGTTGCTTCTTGCGCAGGAACATCTGCACCAGCTTTACGAGCCTTAGAAACTTGAAGTTTTTGAGCCCTTGATGCAAGTCTATCGGCTTTAGTAACCATGACTTTAACACCTTTATAATACCCACTTTCCAAACAAACTGTGTGAGGCATTACAGGAATACCACTGTTTGGACAAGTTGTAAAAGTTTGAACATCTAAACCTTTGTTTGCTGATCGCTGATTGCGACGAGCCTTCGACGTTTTTCGTTTGGGACAAGGCATGTTATATTCCTGATTTTTTAAGATATTTAATTTCTAAAGATTTCAGCCAAGTGAAGTGATTCAATGGACTTTATAAAAACATTATACAAAAACACGCTCCAAATAGCAAAAGTTTCTATATCAAATTAATGTATTTTTTAATTTTAGTCTCCTGCCACCTATCTCTGAATTTTTTTGTTGTTACTTACGTGTGTGGCTACCCGCCACAGGGGCCAAAGCGTTCCTGGCGACGCTTTGGAATCCGCCATATAAGTGGGACACCCATTTATATATCACCCGACGCCCATAAGGTTTTGTTTCGCCTTATTTGTTACGCAGAGCTTCACACGGCTAGAAACAAAAACGACCGAAGGGCTTGTTTGGATAAAAACTCTTTTTTCCATAACTGTTTTCTGCGTTGGGCTGACTTGTGCGAAGATGGTAATCT
>JAPLIP010000023.1 GCA_026389065.1 Candidatus Dependentiae bacterium | reverse complement strand
TTGCATCTTTTTCTTCAACTTGTGATTCTTGAACTTTATTATTTTGTGACATAAAAGGCCCCTTTGTGACTTATTGGTTACAATGATTTTTTTGAAAAAAGTGTTTTGATAGAAAGATTTTTGGTCCCCCTGAGTATCTAGCTAGATACTTTACCTTACACTTTAAGTATCTCAAAAGCGTAGAATAATTCAAACGCTTATTTACCTTATTGCTTGAGTTTTATCCGTTCTTAGTACTTGCAAGATAGGACATTCGATTTTTGCTAAAAGCTTTATGTTTTGCCATAGCTTGCTCAATAACTGTATTAATCAAGTGATGCGTTACAATTGCAGGATCAAGGATATCAGCATCGGTTTTGATAGTGTTGATGATTCCTTCTAAGTCGCCACCAGATAAACCTTGTGTCTTGATTGCCATTTCTTCAATTGTTCTTTGAGTTAAAACGCTTGAGACTGATTGAACAAAGCATGGTTCGTTTTGCTTGAGGTCCATTAAAATAATATCTTTATATAGATTTAAGATGCGAACTCGTTCTTCTAACCCAGGAAGCGGCATTTCAATTAAATCATCAATTCGGCGATCCATCGCGCTATCTAGGACATCTTTATGGTTTGTTGCAAAAACAATCATAAATTTATTACTTCTTGTTCCTGTGTAATTTAAAAAGTTGTTTAAAAGCAGATAAGATTTACTTTGAGGGTCCATGTTTTCACGCTTCGAAAGGAATGTTTCTGCTTCATCGATAAAGATGAGTAGTCCATTTTTGCTTTTATTTGCCCATGCAAATAGTTCATCGAGTGCTTCTATTCCTTCACCATCTTTAAATTTAGAAAATGATGAACCACTCATGCATGCATATTCAAGACCAGATCGCTTTGCAAGTTCTGTTGCAAATAATGTTTTACCTGTTCCAGGAGCGCCGTAAAGAAGTAGGTTTCTATACTTAACGTTAGACTTACCTTCTTTGATTTTTTTGCTGATGGTCGATGTTACTTTTATAATGTTATCAAGTCTATCTTGCAGCCATGGTGTAAAAATCATTGGAGTTTCTTGAGCCTTAGGGCCAAATAATTTTTGATACAGGCTTTTTTTAGATGAAGAAATGATAAGTTTTGGTTTTAAAAGTGCACGCTCAATCATTCTAAATGCTAATGGAATACCATATTGAGCAATAAAAAGAGTGGTTGATGTGGCAACTGCAATTCCACCAGCCTTCATCATATTGTTATGAACAAGGCTTTGAATTCCTCTGTTTATATTTCTGGTATAAATGCTTACTCCTTGAGAAATCCCTTTATCAAGATCTCCTCCCTCTTTAAACGTTTCTTGCATTTGTTTACCAGTATTTGTAGCAACATCATTTAATCCAATTCCAAACTCCTTGCTACCATCCGCCATTGTTTTGTTTAATATTTTGACGCTTTCGTCTGTTCCAGATTGGATACCCTTAGAAATCGTAGCCATAGCCTCTGAGATTGCAGGTATTGCGTTTTTATTTAATTCTTTTAGCTCTTTGCCTTTTAGGGCATCACTTATAGCCGAAAATCCACCAGCTAGTAAATCTCTGATGATTTTTTTTGTTGTTTCTGGTGATGAGTTGTTAAGCTGACGACTTATTTCTTCCATTGCGCCACGCACAGCAGATTGTGACATATTGTATGCCATGTCTTTTTGTGGTTCTGCAGGTAAAATGGAGTTTGTGGATAATATAAAAGTTGCTAAAAAGCATGCGTATAAATTTTTAGTCATAGATATGATTCCCCTTAGGATATTTTTAATGTTTGATTACTTTTTAAGTATAACAAATAATGCAAAAAAGGCAAAAAAGCTTATTTGTATGGGCTTTTTTGCCTTTTTTGTTTGCGAGCGGCTTTTTTGCCTTTTTTGTTTGCGAGCGCAACAAGCCTTTTTTTACCAGTTGAAAAGCTAATTTAAATCAAAGGATTCGAGCTTTTTTGGAATAACAACAGACAAATTTAGTTCTTTTTCTATTTTTTGTTTTAATGACTCGCTGGCAGCTAGTTCACCATGGGTTAAAAATATTTTTTTGGGCTTTTTTTCAAAGGAACTAACCCACTGCAAAATCTCATTGCTGTCTGCATGTGCTGAAAAGCTATTTATTAATGTGACGGTTGCGTTGACAGGGTACCATTGCTCATCTATTTTTATTTGATTTGCGCCATTAATTAAAGCTTTTCCATTTGTTCCATCCGCTTGGAAACCAACGAAAATAATAGTGGTTGTTGCTTTGGCAATAAAATGGGTTAAGTGGTTCAATACTCTTCCACCGTGTGCCATACCACTTCCGGCAATAATTATTTTAGGACCAGTTACCAGGTCAACATGAGCAGAGTCCTTGGTCGTAGCAGTGTAGGTGGCAATGTTAAAAACGTCCTTGCATTGCTGTGGTGATAATGTGTGTTCATCTGTGAACTCATCAAACAAATTAGTAATGCTTGTCGCCATAGGGCTATCTAAAAAAATAGGAATTTTTGGGATAATATTTTTTTGTCGTAAAAGATAGAGGCAATAAAGAATTGTTTGTGTCCTTTCTATCGCAAAAGCAGGAATTATAATAGTTCCTTGTTTTGAAATTGCTTGATTAATTATTTTGCCAAGCTCAGAGATAGGATCTGTGTTGGGATGAACCTTATTTCCATAGGTAGACTCAAGGACCAAAAAATCAGTTTCTTTTAGGTGTGGTGGTGATTTCATTATAAGTTGGTTTGGGCGTCCAAGGTCACCAGAAAATGTTAAAGTTTTGCTTCCGTCAGATATCACAACAAATGATGATCCTAAGATGTGAAATGATTGAATTAGTTTGATTTTTAAAGAGCCAACTGAAAAAACAGTTCCGTAGTCCATAGTTTGAAAAAGGGTGATCGCATTTTCGGCATCTTTAATCGTGTATAAAGGTTGTAATTGAGTTTTTTTTGCATCTTGCTCATGCACCGATCCGCTATCTCTAAGCACAATTGCTGCTACAGCAGACGTTCCTTTTGAGCAATATACTTTGCCCTCAAATCCGTTTTTAACAAGCACTGGTATGTAGCCAGTATGATCAAGATGAGCATGGGTTAAGACGATTGCATCGATAGTTTTTGCATCTACTGGAAATGTATCCCAATTATGTTTTTTGATGTGATCTTCGCCTTGATAAAGACCGCAATCAACTAAGACTTTTGTATTTTCGCTCTCAACAAGATATTTTGATCCTGTGACTTCTTGCGTTGCACCAAAAAAAGTTATCTTCATTTTTTTAACCTACTCTTCAATTATCAAAATAATTATTAATTTTGATATATAAAAAATACTGACAAAAAACAAATAACCTTAAAAATCTTTAATTTTACGATCTTTTGAGTATAATTGATCGATATTAAATTTATTGTTTTTTATACACTAGGATTATACATGCGTAAAACTTTTTCAAAGCACATATTTGTCTTAATTTTGTGTTTTAATGTCGCAACTAATATTTTTGCCTCTCAGTCGGGTCAGTATTTAGAGCGGCGAGGAGATGGCGGTTTTAAAGATAAAAAATGCAATATATTAAAGCCTGTTATCTGCGCTGTGGCATTAATAGCTGGCCTTGTAGTTGTTCCTGAAGTACATAAAAAAATGACTGAGATTCGTGAATATTCTATTAAAATCAATCATGGATTTAGGTGTACAACGGGTATAGGTTCTCGCGCTATGCTCTGTGAGCGAGATAATAAAAATCCAGATTATTATTGTGAGAAAAAAGCTAAATTGACCTCTGCTGGTCGATCAGATTTAGAATGCTGGTATTGCAATTCTTGGAAAGACAACAGTTGCAGATTTGCATTTCCTGATATAGATCAGGCGGTAACCGTTCGTAGAATTCCTACAGATGAAGAAAAAAAAGGTATTCTAGATCAACACAAAAAACGTATTCTCGCAAAACGTCGATAAAATTGTATCATTAAATAAATTGCAACATTCATAAACATCTAAAAAAGAGCCCGCAATTACAAAAATGCGCGGGCTCTTTTTATTTTTTATAAGAACTTATATTTTGTGAGAGCTATTTAAACCGATGTTATGATTGTTTGTCTTCAGTCCATTTTAACAAATAAGCTTCACGCGTTTTACCAGTAGGGTGTCCAGAAAGTATTGTTGAAGGTAGCTTTAAAAGTAAGTTTTTTGGATCTTTGTATGTTTCAATCATCTCTTCTTCTTTTCCAAAAAAGTGAGCCACTTCGGTAATTGCTTGAGCCGTGCTATATTTTGCAGCAAATTGGTCAGCTCTTTTTTCAGCAGCAACTTTAAAGAAAAAGTTTGATGCGTAAGTAAAAAACAGATCAAAAAACATGCCAATAAAAAGGCCTACAATAACTGCAAGCGACTGTTCAGTCAGTGAGTTTGTAAATGGCAAAAGAAGTTTTACTGTAGAAATTGCGATAGCTGTTGAAGTTGTGGCTACTGCAAAAACAATCCATAATTTTTTATATGAATAATTATCTATGATATGGCCCAGTTCATGTTTGAAAAAAAATGATTGAGCTTCTCTAGTTAATTGAGATTGTGATAGTTGACGCTCTTTTTGAAGTGTATTTAAACCCGCTGAGTAAATGTGTGTAAAAACACTGACTACCGGAGTTGCATTGGTATCATCGCTAGACAGGGTGCAGGTTGTAGGGTCAATAACTATTGTTCTGCCCATTGCCATAGCAATTTGTTGAGCGGTGTAGGCATATTTTAAAGTAATTGTTGTTGGATCAATGTTGCATGAGCGAATCAAATTTTCAAACATTTGTTTGTGTGACCCAGATGGTACGTAAAGTAATCCTTTTTGCAGCGCTGCATGGTTTTTATAATTTAAATACCAAATGTAAGCACCAAGGATAATACCACCAAAGATCTGTGAATATGGACTGTGTAGCAAGACTGGGAAGTTATAAAAAATCCCTATTAATGGCCAAGACACAGTTATGGTGCCCATAATTTGTTTTTTAAGCACTCTCGGCCCTTTGTTTTATTATGAAAAAGCATTATTTTTTAGATGTTTTAAGTATAACAATGATCACCTCTGGTTGCAAAATATAGCCTTTGCTAGCATAAAAAAAGCCCGCGACTACAAGAGTGCGCGAGCTTTACGAAATAATAGTTGGCGCCAAATCTCGCTAACGCTTCAACTCTTTGAGGGCCTGTAGAGTTTGCCATCTGATCACCAAGCTTATGCAAAGCCTGCGCAACTTGCTCATTTCTTTGATCGCGTTTTAATTTATAGCTTTCGGGTGCCATAGATTCGTCTTCAACGCAGTTTAGGGCAGCTGTTTCGAGAGCAAAGCAGATTGTTTTACCAAGGTCTTTACACGTTTCAATTGGACGGGACGCCATATGAAGAACATCTGTAGCGCCATAAGCTATTCCATAAATAACTCCTTGCGCGTAAGGTAGTGCAGCTGTAGCAATATCGCGCGACAATCTTAGGGCTATCCAATCAACATCCATGAGCTGTGATGCCAGCAATACTTGATTTCTTTTATTTGCCTCGTAAGCTGCATCTGCAAAATCAGCAACACTTGTTAACAAACCATGGCAGACTTTTAATCTGGCCATGGTTTGTTAATTTCTTTAATTTTCGTCTGGGCTATTGCCTTGTTATAATTAATATAACTTCACATCTTCACCAGCAATCAATCGATCAGCAATTTCATTTA
>JAPLIP010000022.1 GCA_026389065.1 Candidatus Dependentiae bacterium | reverse complement strand
CCCGACCGAAGCTGAAAGCGAAGACGGGCTTAATTAAAATAATTCAAAATTTTTATAAAATTAAATATGTTTTATGTATACCTTATTCGATCAATAAAATGGCCAGATATTGTCTATGCTGGATACTCGACAGACTTTGAACAAAGACTTGAAACTCATAATTCTGGAGGCTCTTTGCACACAGCAAAGTATAGACCTTGGCAGCTTGAAGTCTGTTTGTGTTTTAATGATGAAGCTAAGGCTAAATTGTTTGAGAAGTATTTAAAAACGCAATCTGGTCGAGCGCTTGCAAAGAAAAGATTTTTGTGATTACGATGCAAATGAATGGCAGGCACAATTTTAAAAAAACTTTCTTTTAATTAGTGATATTCGCACGAAACACTTAAGATCCAGCGGGTCTACTGAAAAAGAATCAAATAATAACTATTAATCTCAAATTATGTTCCTAGTCCATGTTGTTAAGATATAAATAGAGCTTAATGATAAAGGCGCTTTCAGTCTGAAAGTGGATGAGTATAAAAAAATTAAAGGCGTTGAAAAAGGTAATTTGCGTGATCACATGACCGATTTAGAATTAATCATTACTATGCTTGGCGAAGCAACAACTACTCAGATAAGCGAGCAACAAGATTCTAAGGGAATGCCCAAGCTGCGAAGAGATGCAAAATCAGGTGGCGCTGTTGCAGGCAGAACGCGTAAAGACATAGAGCTGCAAATTGGTAAAAAAGTAGTTTCGAATGAAAATTTTTTATCTTGTAAAAGAGAAAAGACAAAAAAGATTGAAAGTGATTTGAAATGAAAAAATATTTAGTTGTTGTTGAATGTGCCATTGAGCTTGATGGAAAGTTTTTAGTCATTAAACTTCCCGAGGGTAAGCAAGCAGCAGGTTTGTTGTCCTTTCCTGGTGGTAAATTTGATGAACAAGATGAAATTAATGGATGGGATGTTTTGCGATTAGCTGTCAAAAGAGAAATTTTTGAAGAGGTTGGATTAGTGCTACTAGATCCTGTACAGTATGTATCGAGTAGTTTTTCTGTTGATAGCGGCAAGAACCCAGTCATATATTCAACTTTTTATTGCAATCTTAATAAAACTATTGCCAATGTTGTTGCTTCACCACGTAAAGTGCCTGAATATTTCTGGATGACCCCTGCAGAAATTAATTCAGCTACAAATTCTCCTGTATGGCTGAAAAAATATGTTGAGTTAATTCTTGAGCATAAAAAGTTGTACAGTTTGAATGAGCGATAACCTAAAGTAATTTCGGAGAATTAGGCCTCTTATTCAGGAGAATAAAATGAAATTATTATATCAACACTGTGATAAGTCTGCTCGATATGAATTAGTGTCAACTGATTCAAGATTTATTGGGCATTCCCTCTTTTCAGGGCAAAGAGAAAAATTAGATTTATTGATAAGGAAACTGCAAAACTGGAGATCTTCTCCCGTTAAACTTGAAACATTAGAAAAACATATATGGTTGTGGGAAAATATTTCTGATTATGGTGAAAGTGATATGATTCTTGAGCTTTATATTCCTCTAGATGATTATAAACGTGCGAGAAAAATATGGCTTCAGGCAATTAAGCTTAAATCCCCTTATTTGGTTTTATCTAAAGGTTTTTTTGGATCAATTGAATTGAGTATGAAATTTGATATGTCGCAAAAGGATTTAGTAGAAATTGATTCTTTCAATCAGTATAACAGCAGGAATCAAAATGCTTCTGAGATGGGTATGATAATATTAATGGCATGTGTCATGTGTGCTTTATGGTATAAATACTCTGCTTAAAAAAGTAAAAAGTATCTTTTATCTAAGATTGTTTTGTTCGGCGAGTAATAACTGTTTGATTGAAAACATCAAGCTGACATTATCGATAAAGTTGCAAAGATAGACCGATAGGGTACACCATACTTCGCGTTGCAAGCACACTTTTCAAATGACTTTCTTTTAATTAGCGCTATTCGCACGAAACACTTAAGATCCAGCGGGTCTACTGAAAAAGAATCAAATAATAACTATTAATCTCAAATTATGTTCCTAGTCCATGTTGTTAAGATATAAATAGAGCTTAATGATAATGGTTTTTTGGGATAAATTATGGGATCTGGTGAATTAACAAAAATAGCAATTTTTCAAGGTCAAAACATTCGACGAGTATTTGCAGAAGATCAGTGGTGGTTTTCGGTTATCGATGTCATTGCGTTTTTAACAGATAGCACAAAGCCTCGTGAATATTGGTTGAAGATGAAAACAAGAGAAAAAAATGGCTCTGGCGTTGAGCTCTCGACAGTTTATCGACAACTGAAACTTCAGGCATCTGATTGGAAAAAATACGCAACTGACTGTTCACATACTGAAGGGATGTTTCGTATCATCCAATCAATTCCATCTCCCAAAGCAGAACCATTTAAACATTGGCTTGCAAAGATAGGTAAAGAGCGAATTAATAAGATTGAAAATCCTGAACTTGGCATTGATCGCATTAAAAGTTTGTATGAAAAAAAGGCTATGAAAAAGCTTGGATACTCAACTGACTTTGTAACACCAATGATTTTCTTTGGTGATGAGTTGTTATGAAGGTAGACCTATCATTGAGCTATGTCCTTGATATGCCAACCGGAATAAGTATTGCAATGTTCACATTTTGTCTGAAATCGTTCATGAAAAATAAGTAAAAAATTTTGAATTTTGGTTAAATCTCCATCTGAGATTAAAGATCTAATTTTGCGTAAAGCTTTATATTTTTTATTGTATGCGCAATGCACCATCGTTGTGTATATGTTAATAGGACATGCACAGCCTTGACAATGTATGAAGGTGTATAATTGTTCATGTGGAGTGGATTTTGAAACTTTTGAGTCACGCGCAAGAGATACAAGTTCTTTGATCATCGTGTACCAAAATACAGGATTTGTGGGCCACTGAGTCATTGGTTGTAGCTTGCGAGGGGTAGATATGTTAATTTGGCTAATGCTTAAACCAAGCAACATGATAATGCTAAACATTTTTTTCAAGCTGGATTTCCTTTTTTTGTTTTAGCATTTGACCATCCTATATATTCTTTACAGACATGACATTTTATTTCGCACTTGTTTAAAATTCCAACAATCCAGCTATCACTTTCTTTTTTAATTCCTTTCATTGCATATCGAGCTAAAAGCACAGGAAGAATTAACGTTTTAAACACGGTATAAATTTCGCAAGTTAGATAGCCTGCAACTTCTGATTTTGTCATTACATAAGAGCATTTATCACACTTTATAGACATTAAAGGTCCTTTGCAGAAAGTATGTAGATTGAGTAATTATTTTTGGTCAGCGACAATCTAACATGACAGTATCTTTATTGATACTTAGAATTGTTAATTTGGTTAAGGCAAATTACATAAATTACTTTACAAGCTCTTTACGATATCTTTTTGACAAACTCAGATTTTAAACCCACTTTCCCAAATCCATCAATTTTGCAATCAATATTATGATCTTCATCGACTAATCGTATGTTTTTTACTTTTGTACCAGCTTTTATCGTCGATGAACTACCTTTTACTTTAAGGTCTTTTATTAAGGCTACAGAGTCACCATCGTTCAAGATATTTCCATTCGCATCTTTAATAATCTTTTTATTTTCAGCAATTTCACTTTCTGCGTCTTGGTTCCACTCATGAGCACATTCTGGACAAGTCAAAATCCCATTATTTTCATAAGTATACTCTGAACTACATTTTGGACATTTTGGTAGATTAATCATTGTTTGATTTCTCCTCATAATTATTGTTAAGTCTATTCTTTATAAATGGCAAAAATATATGATTTTAATGGTATCATCATTAGAATTGATATTCTATCTTGTAAGCAAACTTTTATAACTTTAAGCATGCATTAATATTAAAATTTCTAAAAATAAATGTTTATACTGTTGATATAATTTTTGATAATGATTGGCAAAATAAATAGTCTAATTTTCAAGGTCAAAACAGAAAATTTACAAATGAGTAAAAATAATATCCAGGCCTATGGCCAACTTTATAGTGAGTATTATGATGCAACGGAAAAATATGCATCTGAAGAAGAGGTGGATTTTTTTAGTTCATTTATTGAGCATAATCCGGGCAGGGTTTTGGAAGCAATGTCAGGGTCGGGCAGATTGCAAATTCCTTTGATGCAGCGTGGATATGTGGTAGATGGTGCTGATAATTCGCATGATATGCTTGAGCGTTGTCGCCAACGATGTAAAGTTCTTGGGATTGAGCCTAAATTGTATGAGCAATCGCTTGAAAATCTTAAAATACCATATAAATACAGCACTGTTATCATAGCATTTGGTTCACTGCAACTTATAGCAGATGAGGTTATTGTTTTGCAGGCGCTTAAAAATCTTCATGACCATGTGCTTGATGGCGGTAATTTATTGATAGATATTTTTGTACCTGACGTAACAATTGATGAGTATTCAGTCTCAACTGCTAGGCTTGATGAACGAAACGTTATTCGAGTAACAAAGCGGCATGTCTTTAATGTAGAAAAAAAGTTAGCGAATACTTTTTGTTTGTATGAGTTGGTCGTTAATGGAATTGTCTTGCAGCAGGAAAATGCTTTAGTAGAAATAGTTTGGCGCTCTGATAATGAGTGGAAAGAGTTGCTAGAAAGCGCTGGCTTTAAAGTCATAAAAATCTATGATGAAACCTTTCAAAAATCTGAAATATCGCGTATTATTCACGCAATGGCGACTATTAAAAATTGAAAATTATTATTAACGCCTAATTGATTGATTGATTTACTTACAGCGAAAGGTATGAAATGTCGAAAGTATACTTGAGTTATTTTGTAGCAATAATTTTTTTGAGCACTGCTTTTTTAGCAAAATCTTCAAGCAATGAGGTTAAAGACCGGCCTGTTAAGTTTATATCTCTTGATGATATGAAAAAGTCTTTTCTTTGGGCCAATAGTTATTATTTTCTTGAAAAAACAAAAATTGAAAAGATTATTGATGATAAAATAACTGCAAGAGAAGTTGAAATCAGATTAGACTTTTATCTTGAGGATTATACAAATTATTTAAAAACAAGCAGTATGAAGCCTTATGAAAAAGTCATCATGAAAAATATGATGGAAGCTAAAAAGCATGACATGCTTAAAATCCTTTTAAAAGATGATCCTGAGGCTCTTGCCTTTGTGGATTTTAATATTCAACTTTCAGAATTATCTAAAGATTTAGAAAAAATTAAAATTAAATTTAATTTAAAGTAAAGAAGTAGTCAAAAATGATTTTTGAAATGACTAAAAATAAACAGTTTTTAATATTGCTCGTAATAATTATTTCTTTAAAGCCAGTTCGCTTATTTGCAAATAGCATTGAAGAAACTCAGACAATGAATGCATCATATATGAAAGGGCTCTCAGAAAATTATTATTTTGAACAAAATATATCAATTGATAATGATCAAAGTTCCGTAGATTTTTTTAAGACCATTAAAACAGTCGTTATTCTTTGTCCATATATCACAACAGGTGGCCCGGAAAGCTTGTGTCAAATTGCCCAAGAGCTTAAAAAAGAAGGTTTTGATGTATATATGTTATGGATGCGTACGGGAAGCTTGATTCATAAAAAAAATATTAATGGGGTTTGGTATCTTTCTGTTTCTGATATAGGGACTGCGCCGTTAGTTTATCAAAACGATTATAATATTTTTAATTTAAATAAAGACGTCGCCTTAGACTCGTCAACGCTTATGGTGGTTCCTGAAATTTGGTGTGATTGTTTAACCTTTTTTGACGGTGCAAAAAAAATGATTGCCTGGCTGTCTATTCAAAATATTCATGCAATTGATAAATCTAGAACTGTTCGCAAGCTTATTGATAAAAAACTTTTATATGTGATGGACTGTCTTCATATTTGTAATGCTCCTTGCGTTGAAACAGCCTTGAAGGATTGGGGAGCTAACCCATACCTTGTTCAGACTTATATTAATTTAAAATATGTAGAGGTTCAAAAAGAGGCAAAGGTCGAAAATACTATAGCTTATAGTCCATTAAAGGGTGCAGCACTAGGGAAGTCCTTTATCTCTAAATATCAAAATTATGATTATATAAGCTTAAAAGGCCTTGATATCTTGAAAATGATAAATTCTCTTGATAGGGCTCAAATCTATATAGATTTTGGACATTTTCCAGGAAGAGAGCGAGTTCCAAGAGAGGCTTTGCTGCGCGATTGCGTTATATTTATTCATAATGTTGGATGTGCGCGAGATTATGATTCCTTTCCCATATAGCCTAAATCATTAAGCATTGCTTTTTTCTCCAAAGAAATGACAAGCAGCTTCTATTATTTCCGATTTCATTGTTTCCATTATCTTTTTGATGCCATGTTTAACGCTAAACCAAAAATGTTCGATTGGATTAAAGTCT
>JAPLIP010000021.1 GCA_026389065.1 Candidatus Dependentiae bacterium | reverse complement strand
TGCAATTTGATAATCCAGCAGACCAGCAAGCTTTTGATGATGCATATCGTGTTTATTATCGTAAGCGTTGGTTTGACATGTCAAAGCTTGAAATGAGCACAGAAAACTATGAGTTGGTTCAGAAGCAATGGGAAGAAATATCTAAGCGTATGCCAGAGTATGTAATGCTTACACAGGATGATTCTGGTTTTGTTGAGATGGTTGGTAAAGATACTCTTTCAGAACAAGATCTTGTTGATACGAAGCGCGAAAATGAGAAGTTTTTGCGATATCAAGCAGCTTGGCAAAAATATATAAATAGCTTTAAACCATATAGAAGTTCTGAGTGGCGATCGCCTGCAGATGAAGAATATGAAGCGGATTTTAAACCTTTTTTTGATGAAAATTAATTGAGTTTGCTATATGTAATCATTGCTCAACCAGTCTTAGAAGAAGAGCAAGGGCTTGAGCCTGAATCAGCAGAAGCTGAGTGGGCACCGTTTGGGCAAAAAGATGATTCTACAAAGTGGAAAAAACGGGCTGGTTGGTAAAAAAATAAAAGAGCAGGTTTTTATAACCTGCTCTTTTTTAATAATTGAATTTAACGTCTTATTATCTTTTAAAAATTGCCAAACAAACTTCGATCATAATCAAAGTGGTAATTAATATTGAAATTAAATCTTCTCGGTTGGCATCAACTTTTTTTTGATACACATAACGAATTTCTTTAATGATATTTAGTTTTTTATCGATAGATTTTTGCCAGCTGCGCAGATCAAGCTGCTTAATGATCAAGTCGTAAATTTCAGAAAAGTAAGCTTCTCCGCCAAGTTTGATGCTACTTTCAAGTCTTTCTGTAATCACAGAAATATCTACTTTTAATTTGTTTAAATCACCAATTGGATCAAAGTATCTAGATCCGATAAATGGCATGTATGAAAGAAGTGGTAAATTTTGAACTTTGCGTTCATACAGTGTTGCAAGCTGTTTATCTAAAAGTTTATCGAAATAATGAAGCTCGAGCTGTTGAATGTTTCCAAGCTCAAAGAAATCGAGAAGCTCTTTGTACTGTGGATCATAAATGAAGGCTGCTTGGGTATCGACAATGATTAGATCTTTTTTAAAGTATCCAGTTGAAGAATCGATGATTGCTTCTTTTTGAAAGTCTGAAAGAGATTCGGTTTCAAATCGTAAAAGCGATGCAATATCATGCCCGTACTGTTCTTTCATCTGACCGCCAGTGATATTTGAATTCGTGTTAATTTGTAAAATCGTGTAGCTGGATTTTAGATGGAAAAAGTTAGGTTTTACGATGAATGGCTTTAATCGTTTATAAATCGAATAGGCGTCATTGACGCTCTGTTTTTGATATTTTTCATCCAGTTTGATCAGGCTTGTTCTCAAGTCAAGAAGGGACTCTGAAACTGGAATTTTATAAGTCAGTGAGATAACGCCAAACTGATGAATCTTGCTGCTGATGCAACGAGATGTGTCGTTTGGATGAGGCAATTCAATTTCTAGGGGTAGGTGATAATGCTTGAAAAACTTTGGAACATGCACGTAGGATGTTTGAATTTCTTTGCATTGCTTGATTGCTTTAAAGTCAATGTCAAAACCAATGTCAAAAGCTGAAAAAATATAGATATTTCCTGAAAAAACAGGATGCTCAGAGTTTTGACTACTGTGATCTTTTGAGTTACTTGAATCGTGTTTCATATGCCTCGTTATCCTCAGGCTTGCCGCACTTCGTCGGTGTTGCCTGGATGGTTGGATCTTTCGATCCAGTAATTAAATAGCTTTTTGTTCCCGTCCCTTATTTTTTTGAATTTACTGTGTGTATCAAAAAAATCAATTGAAAAGTTTTTATAACTCTTGCGAAAGGAACTTGTAATTGGATATCTTGAGTATAGCAGAAATTTAGGGGGACTACGAATATGGGCTTTTTGTATAAAAAAACATTGATTCGACATTCAATTCTTTTGGGGCTGTTTACCTCAGCTAATCTGTTTGGCGGCTTTTTTAACAATTCGTGTTCTCACAAGCCTGTGCGTATTTCTATTGCTTCAAAAAAATTCATTCAAGAAGTCTTGCCGCTGGCACAGGATCTTGGTCTTAGATCTTTTTCTGATTGGACTGACACCATGAAAAATAAAGAATTCTTTGTAAAGTCTGACATTGAAAAACTTCAAAGTATTTTGCGAGAAGAAAAACAAGAACTTTTTAATTTACTTTCATCAAGCAGTGACGACCGCTTGAACGCGGCTGTCTCCCAGAGAGCCAAGGGTAACTACTGGGGGAACCAGCAATCAAATGGCCTTGAAAATTTATTAAAAATTCTTTCAGGAAAGCTGACTGGGTTAAATGCTCGTGGTTTTGAGCATGATCTAGGTCAGCTAAAAAATTTTATAGATTCAATTGAAAACAGGGGTTGTTTTATGGAAAATAGGCAGGAAAAGAAAATAAAAGCCTTGGGATATTTAACCACCATTATAAGCATGGTTTCAAGCTTTGATGGGGTTTTTGTAACCGATTATGATGTTTTTGTGCTTGCATCAAGCGCGCAAGCAATATTTTTAGTTGCATGTGATGTAAAAAATTAGTTGTGAGTTTTAACATTTTTTTAAAGAAGGGACCAGATTATGAATATATTTAAAAGATCAATGTTGTTATCGGTTTTTGCCGTAGCAGAAATGTATGCCATGGAAGGTGAGCATGAAAATACAGCTCCAGGTGCAAATGAAAAGCTTGATACCGTTGCTGAGGCGCAGGAAAAGTTAGATAAGGCAAACGCGAAGAAAGACGCACTAAATAAAGAAGCTGAAGATTATCGTGAGAGGAGTGATCATTATCAGACAATGAAGTCAGAAGAAAAAGAAGCGTTAAAAAAAGAGTTGACTGATCTTAGAACTCGATCTAAGCAATCCCTGACTGATCTACAGACTGCAAGGATAAATATTCGAGAGGCTAAAGAAAGAGAACAGTTGCAAAAAGCAGCAGACGCAAAAAAAGCCCCTGATGTTTCAGCTGCAATGTTTCAAAGTCTTGCTCCAGCAGTTGCTCCAGAAGTTGCTCCAGAAGCAGCTCCAGCAGTTGCTCCAGAAGTTGCTCCAGAAGCAGCTCCAGCAGTTGCTCAAGAAGTTGCTCAAGAAGTTGCTCAAGAAGTTGCTCCAGAAGCAGCTCCAGCAGTTGCTCCAGAAGCAGCTCCAGAAGTGGCATTAAAGCCCGGAGAAGAGAAATTGTCAGAGGAAGATAAGCAAGTTGCTATAAAGATGAAAACAGAAATTTTCGATAAGATTAACCAAATAGAAGGTTTTCAAAAAAATGGGATTGATTTTTCATCAGTTTCTAATGTTTTAGATAGAATTACAAAAGCTGGAAAGATGACGCCTCAAGATCGTGCAGATATTGGAGATGCGCAGCTCAAGGCTGCCAGTTTAATGGAGAAGCTTCTAGCAGAGCCTGCAGGGAAATTAAAAGCATCGCTTTCTAAAGAAGACGTGGTTTCGCTTAATAAAGCTATAGATAGCATGAATAAAGTTGAAGAATCGATGGATGGTGGAGGCGAAATTACACCAGAAGATCAGGCTAGAGTTTTAAATCAGACACCAGAAGAATTGGTCACGTCTTTAAAAACAGCTAGTATTGGTAAAAGTATTCTGAGCGCTTTTAAATTTATTTTAAATTGTGTCGCTACCCTAGTTGTATTTATTGTTATTGTTGCTACTTTGCCAATATCACTGCCTGCTCTTGCTGTTATTAAAGTTCGTGCATCGCTAAGAAGTTCTGAGTCTTCTTCTGATGATTATGTACCAATGAATTCTGCAATTGGCTCATAGCAAGAATTAACTTTTAAAATTAAAAAAGGGACCAGATTATGAATATATTTAAAAGATCAATGTTGTTATCATTTTTTGCAGTAGCAGGAATGTATGCCATGGAGGGTAGTGAGCATGTCGATACGGTTAGTGATCCTGCAGCAAATCATAAAGCTGTTCTTGCTGAGCATGATGCAGCAATGAAAGATAAAATGGATGCGCTGAAGGAAAGAAATAGATTGCGCGATAGTTATTATCGGACTCCAGTGGAAGGTAGGGCCGATGTTACAAAGAAAATAGATGCAGCAGGTAATAAGCTAAAAGCTGCTAACGATAAATTAGATAGCCTTAATGGAAGATTAAATGAATCATTTCGAGCGCTTGAAGAGGCTAACAAAAGAGAAAAGTTACAAAAAGACGCAGCCGCAAAAAAAGCCCCTGATGTTTCAGATGCAATGTTTGAAAGTCTTGCTCCAGAAGTTGCTCCAGAAGTGGCTTTAAAGCCCGGTGAAATGGAGCTATCAAAATATGACAAAGGCAGATTGAATTATTTGAAAACAAATGTCCTTGATAAAATAAGTAGCAACAAAGAAGTAGAAGAGTCTTGTGATAAAGTTATTGATATTAATAAATTTTCAGAGATGATGGATGCTATTTCTAAGGGCGGTAAAATAACGCCAGAACACATAAAAGAATTAAACGATATGAAAGAAAAGCTTGATAAAAACATTGATGCTCTTTTGGGCGATAAAGCATTGAGCCATGAAGGAAATATGACAAAAGAGGCTTTAAAGACCATGACAGATGTCATGAATAAATTAAGTGAGCAATTAAAAGAAGTCTCTGGCGCAGCTGATGCTGAAGTTGCCAAAAAAACAGAAGAAGTGAAAAAAGGCTTTACAGATGGTGGGGATAGCGCTATGGCTCGAATGCTTAAAGCATTCTTGCCAGATTTTAGCAAGTTGACGGCTGGACAGTGTATTGTAGCGGCACTGGTTGTTTTAGCTATTGCAGCTATCGTGGTGGCTTTTCATGCTGCTATCGCTATTGGAGCGGTAGTTACTGGAGTTATTGTTGGAGTTGCTTTAACTGTTGCTGTTGCTAACAAGGCTGACAATGAAAGAAGCGGGTCTGATAGTGATGATTATGTAGCAATGAATCCTGCAATTGGCTACTAGCAAGAATTAACTTTTAAAAGATAAAAAGGCGCCAGGTTTAAAAGCCTGGCACCTTTTTTATTAAGATCGTTTTAAAATAGTGAGGAATGCTTCTTGTGGAACAGAAACGGTACCGACTTGTTTCATTCGTTTTTTACCTTCTTTTTGTTTTTCAAGAAGTTTTCGTTTACGAGTTACGTCGCCACCGTAGCACTTTGCAGTCACGTTTTTGCGAAGGGCTGCAACGCGTTCACGAGCTAAAATTTTAACTCCGATTGCAGCTTGAATGATAACTTCAAACATTTGGCGCGGGATAACTTTTGCAAGTTTTTCTGCAAGTTCGCGGCCAAGTTTTTCTGCTTTGCTTCGATGAGTCATTAAAGACAGTGCATCAACTGGTTCACCGTTAAGTAAAATATCCATTTTGATTAAATCTGATGCCTCATATCCAGCAATTTCATAATCAAAGCTGGCATACCCAGAGCTGACAGATTTAAGCGTATCGTAAAAATCTGTAGCCACTTCATTGAGTGGAAGTAAATAACTTAAGACAACGCGGTCTTCATCTAAAAAGGACATGTCTTTTTGGATTCCGCGCTTTTCTTGGCAGAGTGACATGATATTTCCAAGATACTGCTTTGGTACGATGATCGTGCCGTTAAGCATTGGCTCTAAAATCTGTTCAATTCTGCTTGGGTCTGGAAAATCTGCAGGGTTTTCAATGCTCAGTCTTCCGCCTTCATGGCGTAGATCGATGTAGTAAAGTACGCTTGGAGCAGTGGCAATGATGCTCAGGTTGTATTCTTGTTCAAGTCTTTGTTTAAACACATCCATATGCAAAAGACCTAAAAACCCACAACGAAAACCAAGACCAAGGGCTGTAGATGTTTTTTTCTCAACGTTCACGCTTGCGTCGTTAAGTGTTAATTTTTCAATAGCGTCAGCAAGTAGTTCAAATTCTGTTGAATCAACAGGATAGATCCCAGCAAACACCATAGATTTTGCAGATTTAAATCCAGGAAATGGAGTAACGCTTGTTTTGGCATGGGATACTGTATCTCCAATGCGAGCTTCTTTGGCCGTTTTCATTCCGGTAATGATGTAGCCAACTTGTCCTGCGTATAAAATATCCATTGGAAGTTGTTCTGGGTACATCAGACCAAGCTCAAGGATTTCATGTTTGCAGTTACTTTGGTGTAGATAAACTTGATCACCTTTTTTGAGCATGCCGTCTTGCAGCGCAACTAAGCAGATAACTCCTCGGTATTCATCATACCAAGAGTCAAATAAAAGTGCTTTGAGTGGTGCGGTCAGGTTTGATTTTGGAGCTGGCATACGAGTGATGATAGCTTCTAGGATGTTGGTAATACCAAATCCTGTTTTTGCAGAACATTCAACGATCTCTTCTTGAGTAAAATCAAAAAGAGTATTGAGCTCTTTTGATATTTTTGGAACGTTTGCGTTGGGCAAATCTATTTTGTTTAATACTGGGACGATGGTTAAATCTTGCTCAAATGCAAGATAAAAGTTTGCCATAGTCTGAGCCTGGACCCCTTGTGCAGCGTCAACCAGGAGCAATGCTCCTTGGCAGGCATACAAAGAACGAGAGACTTCGTAACTAAAGTCTACGTGGCCCGGAGTATCAATTAAGTTTAAAAGATAGGTTTCATTTTTATATTCATAGATCATGGAAGCGGTTTGTGCTTTAACCGTAATTCCGCGTTCTTTTTCAACTTGTAGTTTGTCTAAAAACTGGACGTTGAGTCCTGAGCGAGTTGAAATAGTTCCGGTAAATTCAAGTAAGCGATCAGCTAACGTTGATTTACCATGATCAATATGGGCAATGATTGAAAAGTTCCTGATTTTATCAGGGGTGAATTGGGTCAAATTTATTTTTTTCATGGAAACATTCTAAGCAATTGTTGCACGTTTGTAAATAATCCCTTAAGACTCTTGAGTTTTTGGTTTGGCAATTGCTATTCTTTTGACAAGAAGGTGGTTTTAAAAAATATTTACTTATTTCCTGTGGCTTGACCACAGGATCCAGCAATTAATTGAAAGTCCATTAAGTGCTATGAAAATGATTACAATGATTTTTATTTTATGCTGGACCTCGTGGTCAAGCCACAAGGACTAAGTGAGGAGAATCTTTGTGGAATAATAATTTAATGATTTGTGATTTGTTTGATTAACTATTTAGGTGGTTTTAAAAAAATGGGGGGGGTCTATGAGGTTTGCAATTGTTTCGATCAGTTTTTTGGTAACAGTTCTTTGTTTAACACATATAAAATGTTACACCGCTTGTCCTACTGCGGTTCCTGAAAAATATTCCAAAGTTAAACCTGGAAAAATTGTAGCAGCATATTGTGCCAGCTGGGATAAGTATGGCAGCTATAAAGTGGCCGATATTGAGCCCATCGCTGATAAATTAACACATCTTATTTACGCATTTGCAAAGCCTAACGCGCAAACGGGACTGTGTGATTTGCTCGATCCTTGGGCTGATGTTGGTGCTAATTTTGAACATAGAAAAAAAGTTGGTGGTCATTTTGGTCAGTTAATTGAAATGAAAAAAAAGTATCCACGTTTAAAAATTCTTCT
>JAPLIP010000020.1 GCA_026389065.1 Candidatus Dependentiae bacterium | reverse complement strand
TTTGTAATGAATCCTGGCTTTATTTTGAATATATGAAAAAGTTCATGGTTTTATTTATAAAATATTTTGAAGTTAAATATGATTTGCATGTTTTATATGCGACTACGAAAGGAAGGTTTTCTGGATAGATTTAGTTTTTAAAAGGTTGTCTTTGTTATTTTAATTTAAAAAGGAAAAGTATGTTGAAAAAACATTTATATGGATTATTAATTTCAGGTTTATTTTTGGGTGAAACTATTCAGCCAAGCGTTACGACGCCACAGGGGCGCTCTGTATCTGGACAAATTGCCAGCAAGCCACGCTTTAAAAATAAGAGCAATGCTTCAAAATCCGCAGTGAAAGGTCATCACTCGAACATGCGTTTGATAGAAGCAGATGTAGCAAATGCAGTTAGTAGAGCTAACTCTCATGCTAGAAACTTAGGAACCACAACCGGCTTGGGACTTATTGATCAAAGTGTAGTTGAAAATATACAAAGAGGTATTTTAGACATTACTTTTAATCCTACTGGAACACCGCCTGGAACAAAAACGACTTCTATTGGTGTTGCTGATAGCGGTGCTTATGGCGTTGCAATCGACTCAGATGGTAATATTGTTGTAGCTGGATATTCATATAATGGAACATACAATGAATTTGCTATAGCTAGGTATACATCTGCTGGTATTTTAGATAATAGCTTTGGAACAGCGGGAATAACAACTACTGCAATTGGTTCAGGTAATAGCGGAGCATATGGCATTACAATCGACTCAGATGGTAAGATTGTTCTAGCTGGATATTATAATAATGAATCAAATTATTTATTTGCTGTAGCTAGGTATACATCAGATGGAGATTTAGATACTAGCTTTGGAACAGCAGGAATAACAACTACTCAAATTGGTTCAGGTGATAGCGGAGCGTTTGGCGTTAGAATCGACTCAGATGGTAATATTGTTGTAGTTGGATATTCATATAATGGACCAAATTATTTATTTGCTGTAGCTAGGTATACATCTGCTGGTATTTTAGATACTGATTTTGGAACAGCGGGAATAACAACTACTCAAATTGGTTCAGGTAATAGCGGAGCGTTTGGCGTTACAATCGACTCAGATGGCAATATTGTTCTAGTTGGATCTTTATATAATGGATCAAATTATTTATTTGCTGTAGCTAGGTATACTTAACTATTTTGATTGGAAAAATATAAAAACCAAAAAAGGAGGAGGGGATTATTTCTCTTCCTCCTTTTTTAAAATAGTTAAAAATTTGATTTATAGAGCCTAGTCATTTTGGTGTGGTTTTGTTATGATGCTCTTTATCTTAAACACTTTTCAAGTACAAGAAGGTTGATATGAACGTTTACTTATTAAAAAGTATAGAAAAAGTTGGCATTGCTGGCGAAATCATTAAAGTAAGCAAAGGCTATGCGCAAAACTTTCTATTCCCAAAAAAATTGGGCGTAGAAGTAACTGAAGCTAATGCTGCTTTTTATGCAAAAAAAGCAAAAACAATTGATCAAAGAAAAGAAATTATTGAATCTGTAACAAGTATTCTTGCAGAACAGATCAAAGCTCTTCGTCTATCGATCAAGAAAAAAACACATGATGATGATCGTTTATATGCTGCTATCAACGCAGGCGACATTGTTGAATTGCTAGAAGCAAGCAATGTTAAGGTTTCAAAAAGCCAAGTTGTTTTTGATAAATCTATCAAAACAGTTGGTTCACATTTGGTAACAATTAAGTTGTCATCAAAACTACAACCTCAATTTACTTTAAAAGTATCTGGGTTGTCAGATAAATAATAAAGCATTTTTAAGTATCCCTGTTGTTTTACAGGGATACTTATTTTTTTAGGAGTCCTGGCGCGTGCAACAGTTCAATAATTTTCCTAGGAAGAATTTCCAACAAGATCAAAATGGGCAAAAAGAAAGTTTGCTTGGCAAAACTTTGCCTATGCAAATTGAGGCTGAGAAGTCAGTTTTAGGAGCTGTTCTTTTGGATGATACTTGCTTTGCAACGTTAGAAGAAACTTTGCAGCCACAAGATTTCTATGTTCCTGCGCATGGCATTATTTATAAATCAATGCTTAGTTTGTCTCAAAATAATCAACGTATTGATATGATAACGCTGCAAGACTCACTGCAAAAAACAGGCGAGTTACAACTTTCTGGTGATGTTGCTTATTTTATAGAACTTCAAGAAAATATTCCTTCATTTGGGATGCTTGAGCAGCACGTAAAAATTATTCGATCCAAATCTGTTTTAAGAAATCTGATTCATTCATCGTTAGATATTATTACCAGCTGCTACTCTCAAAATGAGATGGAAGTGGATCATGTTATCGATGAAGCAGAAAAAAAGATTTTTCAAATTATTCACAATCGATCATCTCAAAATTTTGTTCAATTAAATATTTGGTTGAAAAAAACTTTCCAGCATCTTTCTTCGATTAAAAGTTCAAGCCGTGGAATTACTGGCGTTGCAACATCTTTTAAAGGCCTCGATAAGATGACATCTGGTTTTCAGGCTGGAGACTTAGTCATTTTAGCTGCTCGTCCTTCTATGGGTAAAACATCATTTGCTTTAAATATTGCTATCAACGCTGCGCGTCAAAGTGGGGGCGTTGGAGTATTTTCTTTAGAGATGTCAGCAGAACAACTTACACTCCGTCTGCTTTCTACTGAGTCTGGAATTGATCATCAAAAAATTCGCAATGCTACCATTTCTTCTGAAGAATGGATCGCTCTAACTCATGTGGCAGCAGAGCTTGGTGATATGAAGTTATTTATTGATGATACTGCTGCGCTTAACATTATGGAGCTTCGGGCTAAGGCTCGTCAGCTTAAAGCAAAGCATGATGTGAGTATGATCATTATTGATTATTTACAACTTTTACATTCAAGCCGTAAGCATGAAAATAGGCATCAAGAGGTTTCTGAGATTTCAAGATTTTTAAAATCTCTGGCTAAAGAGTTAGCGGTACCAATTATTGCTTTGTCACAGCTTTCTCGTGCTGTAGATAGCCGAACAGATAAGCGCCCAATGCTTTCAGATCTACGAGAATCTGGTGCAATTGAGCAAGACGCCGATGTCATTATGTTTTTATATCGAGACATCGTTTACAACTCAGAAACAGAAAACCCTGAGTTGTCTGAATTAATTATTGGTAAACAACGTAACGGCCCAACGGGTACAATTCCTTTACGATTTGTTCGTGAGCTTACTAAATTCGAAGATATGGAATAAGTCTTTCGAGCAATCTCAAAACCCTTACTAGATTGACAAATTCGCTGTTTTTGGTATCTTTAAATGAGCTACAATTTTAGGGGTCAATTTCAAAGGGTTCAATTCACATGAAAAAAATATTACTTTTTCTTTCAGTTTTTTTTGCAGCAATTCTGCAAGCTGGTCAAGATATAAACAAAAAAACTGAAAATCAAATTATTAAATGTTGCATAGTCTTAAAAATGCCTATTTATCATGTACTATCTAACAACCATTATCTTACAGATGAACGCATTATTGAAATGTATGGCTCTGCTAGCGCAAAATACTGTGAGAGATTTTTGAAGTTAAGAAAAACTCCAGAATTTAAAAAACTTCAAAATGATTTATGCTTAGCAAATGAAAAAGCATCTTTGATGCAGTCAAGCTTAAACAGATAAATCTTTATTTTTATTGATTAAAAGTCTTTATAGGTATACCTTTTTGGAAACGTAATTTAAAAAGGGTATACCTATGATTGTTTTAGGCATTGATCCAGGATTTAGCTTTACCGGTTGGGCTATCATCAGTAAACAAGGCACGCGCCAAACTCTTATCGCTCATGGATATTTATCATTAGACTCAAAACAGACTCTTTCGCAGCGAATTGGCGTTTTTTATGAGTTTTTTTCTGAAAAAATTAAAACGTACCAAGTTACAAATCTTTCGATTGAAACACCATTTCTGGGCAAAAATGCACAAACTTTTTTAAAGCTTGGATACCTTCGTGGTGTTTTATATTTAATGGCATATCAATCAAATCTTATTTTGCATGAATTTTCCCCTCGAGAAGTTAAGCTTGCGGTGACTGGTTTTGGCGGGGCTCAAAAAGACCAAGTTTCTAAAATGGTTCATATGCTTTTTCCTATGCTGCCAGTCGCTAAGACTTATGATGTGACAGATGCTGTGGCGGTTAGCTTGTGCGGACTATGGTCAAGAGCCTAGGCTCACAGAGCCAAATTTATCAAAAATATTAAAAACTCTTGAAATCAACCCTAGAAACAATCTAAATTTAAATTTAGATTCATATGTTTTTTAAGGGGGAGTTTTATGTTGAAACGTTATTTTATAGTTCTTTTTGCTTTCCATGGCCTTAATCAGAAGATATATTCTTCAGTTTTTGCTCGCAAAGAAGATAGTCTTTTTTCTAGCACGCCTGTAAATAATAAACCATCACCAAAAACAATGATAATTCAAAATAAGCATGACTCACTGCCAAATCTTGACGCGCTAAATTTTTCATCTACTTCTACTCGTCCAATATCAAGTGGTAATGGATTAACTCCATCTTTTAATGAAAGATCATTAAGTAGTCTTAATTTTACACCTTCTGTTTAATGGATTAACTCCATCTTTTAATGAAAGATCATTAAGTAGTCTTAATTTTACACCTTCTGTTTCTGGGCAAACACCAAATTATGATTATTCAAGAGACGGAAATGTATCTCCCGTTGGAGGCCCAGATGCAAATGATCAATTTAGAAATAGAAGAAAACCCCAAGTTGTAAATGATAGTGATGATGACGAGATAGTCTCTTCATCAAGAAAAATGACTCATGATGATACTCTTGATGTTTCTAACATAACAGTTGCTGCGCATGATAGTTCTTCTTTGCATAATATTTCTACAGATACTGACACTTCAGCCCATGATCAAGATCGATTAGATCATTCGCTTAATGATAGCGTTCAGTCACTGACGAAGGGCGGCAAGCCAACAATTGATTTTACCAGCAGCATGAAGCTTCATTCAGATCATATTTTCAAAGTTTTAAAAACAGATAAAACATCTCCTTTTGATGGAGGACATGCTTCTGGGACTTGGCGTGCAATATCAACTAAGTATCCAGCTATGATAGGCATTAAAAGTGAAAAAGCTTATTCTGATGGAACAGTTGAGTTTTTATTGCTTCGTCCATCTAGATTGAATAAGGACGGATCAGGGCCTTTTGAATTTACAAAAACAGAATTTCCAGCAAGATGGAGCAATCAAGACATTGTTAACAACACTTTGCGCGTTTATGCCTTTCCTGATTCATTGACGATTAATAAAACAAGTAGAAATAATAAAAGTTCAAGCAGTTCTGAGACAAAAGCTATTGAGATGACTGGAATTGTAGACAAAGTCAATATAATAGTAATTGTAAAAAGAACAATTACTATTCATGAACAAAAAGATGATAGTTCTGAGGCCCGACAAAAAGAAGCTATTAAAAAATTAGATAAAACAGATCCAAATTTAAAAGCTAATATTGCAAGTATAAGGTCACTGTATCCACCAAAAACAGATAAAGTAATTACCGCAATCAATGATGAAATTATTACAGCTTACCCAATTCATGCTGGATCTAAAAACGAAGATGAACCAGACGATAAGGCCTCTATGGCTGCTGCTCGTGGTGAAGCATACGCTGGGCCAAAATCAAAATAATGCTTGATCTAGATTTTAATCAAAATAAAAGAGAGTAATGAATTTAAATTCATTACTCTCTTTTATTTTTTAAACCTTTGGCGGGCGTATGATTATATATATTTATTTAATTAAAAGTTAAGTGCGCCAATGATACCAACAGACCATAGGTTGATAGCTGTATTGTTATTTGCAGGAGCAAATTCAGCAGAGCCAGTTAAAGCAACGTTTGGAGTGTAACGGTTATCATTCCATGTGTATCCAATTTGACCAAATAGTTTTCCAGTGTATGCACGTCTTGCAGCTGCACCAGCAATATCAAGAGCTTCGTCAAGAGCTGCTGGAATACGGTTAGTAGCTACACGAGCATCAACAATTCCAGTAGGAAGAGGAGTTGCAGGATATGCTGAAAGATCACTGTTCAATGGGAATACGCTTGTTCCTGGAACAATACCTGTAACATCTGAAGATGCTAATTGTGTTTGTTGTGATTTAGAAATCTTAGCTAGAGGTTCGCAAAGGTATAAATTACGAACTCTATTGGCTGCTGTAGTTGCCACAAAGTTTCTAGAATCTTCACTAATTTGACGACCAAGAACAGCATAGTCATTTAAGTTTGGAACGTTAAGCCTAACTGCATTGCACGCATCAATTGAAAGACACTCTCTTGAGCGCCCCCAGAATTCGCCACCAATAGAAAGATTCCAATCATTGTGATGCAAGTCAGCCATCAATGCAACAGAGCCTTCAACTGCAAATTTTGAAATTACAGGCATTGTTGTAACGTTTGCAGCAGCTGTGATAAATGAAGGAGTAAAACCTGTTAAATTAACGTTATCGGTTCCTCCTGTAGGTGTTGTTGACGCAACTGCTTTATCTTGAGTTGCATAATGTTGTAGCAACATATATTTTGAACCAGCGCCGTTTTGTTTAAGGTCAAATGTGCGAAGGCTTGGTTTTCTACCTGAGAACAAGTGTAAAACTTCTCCTTCTAACCAAAGATCAACACTTGTTGTTCCTTTTTCATTTTCCCAAGCTTTGTAATGAGCTGTTGATTCAGCACCAAGGCCCCAGTGACCAGCGCGGCCAAAGATTGGCTCAAGAGCATATTTAGCTGTTGGAACGTTTCCTGTAGGGCAAGAAACTTTCACACCTAAATCTACAAATCCTTTGTCGTTTGCCCAGCATGTGTAACCCAATGCTGCTGAAGCATCGCCAATGCGAATTGCTACATTTTTACAGCATCCAATTATACGAGCAAATTCTAGCTGGATTGGTTTATGAAGCGATGAATTGACTGCGCCTTCATTTGTTTCACCACCAGCAAAAGCTTCTGTCATTGAATTATAACGATTGCCAACTGCTGGATATGATAGGAAAGCTGTATCTACAGCGCCATCAGCGGTGTTTTGATATGTTGTTCCAGTCATGTAATCGCCAGTTGCAGTTAAATCAGTACCTTTAAAGCCACCATTGTTTGGAGCAATAGTTTCAGTAACTTTTGTATTTACGCTCATAGCTCCGATTGGCGCTTTAAGAGTAAACCAAAGTCCACGTTCGTCTTTTTTATGTTTGAAATGAAGCATCATGTCAGTACCAACATGCATAACTTTTGGAGAAATAGTGATTGTACCTTGTCCAACTACATTTCCCATACCAAGTTGGTACGCATCAAGGTTTGATTCACCATCGTTTGTACCGTAAGTCATTGAGTTTGTGCCAGACCAGAAAGGAAGGGCGCCTAGGTTTTTGCAGCTACCACATTTTTGACCAAAGCTTGACATGTATTCAGGTGCTAAAACGAATGTTCCAAACCATTCATCTCGCGCAGATTGTGTGTCATACATGCTTTTTTTCATCATCATGTCACGTGAACTGTAGGCTGAAAATGCGTGTGGTTGCCACAAGTTTTGACTTTGTGCGCAGCCTGTGTCACAGCTAGCAGCTTTTGCGCAGCTTGCTTCGCACTCTGCATTTGCAGGCGCAAAACTGAATGCTGCCATTAATAAAGCCCATAGATATAGGGTATTTTTGTTCATACTGGTCTCCGTTTTTTTGGATATAAGTAACTATCAATGTTGAACCTAAAACAATTATTTTTTTTTTGCAAAAAAATTTTACCGATATGTCCTATCAGAGGCCAATTCAGATAAGTTAATAGTTCATGTTTTTTGGTTTTATACAATAAAAAAACTAAAAAACATGCTTACTTGTTTGCTTTTTTGTGTTTTTATGTATTGAGTGAAAATTTAAATATAGCTATGTTCTTTTCTAGCAAGAGATAATCATGAAAATAATTTTTATAACGCTTAGCTTAATTTTTATAAATTCTTTTTTAGCATCATTTAATTTTGGCATAAAAGAAGCTAGCTATTTAAAATCTTGTGATAAAAAATTTTTTTTATGGCATCTTTCAATTCCTTTTGTTGGACTTATTTCAAATGAAAAAAAAACCTTAGATCGACAAGCTGAAATTTTATTATTTGATTTAGCAAAAAAAATGGGAGCGGGTTCTAAGATTGCAATATTGGACACAGATGTTTACAATGAGAATAGTTTTCTGTGCAATCCGACGTCAAAAACTTCGCCATTGTCGCAACACCAGCTCTCGGGGGCCAAATTTGAGAAAAGGCGCTCGCTTCTAAATTCCGATACAAATGATTACCTGTGCGAAATTCGTTTGGCTGAGCAGGTGAAAAAAAATCAAAATATTATAAATTCAAACAAAAAAAAATTAAGCCTAAATCATGGGGATGTAACACGTGAGATTATTAAACAACTTGCTCCACTCTGTGAAATCATAGTCATTCCAATTATGGATAAAAGTGGGTTTGCAAGTAAACAAAGTTTGCTTGATGGATTGCAAAAAGCAATTGATATAAAAGTAGATGTTGTGCATCTTGGATTAAAATGTCAAACAGATATGAATATTAAGTGCCAGCTAGACAAGCAAATAAATAAGTTGATTAAAAAAATTCCATATGTTGTTGCTTCTGCTGGAAATGACGGAAAAAAGATTAAACAGCTAGCTTATCCAGCAGCATTAAAATCTATATTTTTTTCAGTTGGCGCCTTTGAGTATAAAGATAATTCATATCCTCTTTGTGACTTTTCTCAGGGATCTTTAAACTCAGCTCCTAATTTTTTATTTCCAGGATTACAAATTGCTATACCTATTTTTGATACTCAAGCTCAAAATTATTTGGTGCCATATTTTTCTGGTACATCTATGGCTGCAGCAATGATGACAGGTTTTTTAGCTCTTGTTTTATCTGAATTTAAAAATGATTTTAACAAAAAACAAATTCGAGAAGTAATTCTAAGCAGCAGTAAGAAACTTAAAAAAAACTGGGATGAAAAAGTAAATTTTGGCATGGTGGATTGCAGAGAAACACTGATGAAATTATTGATTTTAAAGGGGCTTTTTTATAAAACTTCCTTTATAAAAAAACTAGAGATGATTAATAAATTTTTCACAAAGGAGGCAAATTCTTTTTATGAAGTTTATAAGCTTGGAAATCCAAATAAAAACAATGTAAAAAAAACTACCGTTTATGCGACTTGCGAGTTTTATAAAAAAATTGACAGAGATCTTTATATCTTGGTAAAAGATAATATCTATGCGTTAAAGGAAAGAATTTGGGAAGAAAAACAATACAGTTAATCTTTTGTTTTGCGATACTGGCAATTATTCATATGCCTTTGCAAGCGGTTAATTCTACCAAAGATAATGACTTTGATAATCAGCAAAGCGTATCTTTATTTCCTACGCAGTACATCTATCCGATATCCAATCTTGATTATGACTACTTACTAATCATGCGTCAAAAATCTTATGATGATTTAGAGCTTTGGATGTGGAATAAAAACAGCAAAAAAGCCTATCGAGAATTAGCTTCTATCTATCTTCCTTATTGTGTGCGACTACTGCCAAGTAAAACAGCCTTTAGCTTTATTGATCATGGAAGAGTCCGTGTTAAATCTTTTCAAAAAAGAACTCCTCGCATTATCGATATCGATCCAACCATTCATGCCATTTCGTCCTTAAAATGGATATCAGAAGAACAGTTTTACTTAAAATGGATATCAGAAGAACAGTTTTATTTTGTTGGCAAGCAAAAGGATTATTTTTCTATCTTTTTATGTGATGTTTCTGATCGAGATGTGCAATTGTTTAACTTACACGATAAAGAGCCGATTGATTATTTATATCCCTGTAAAATTAACAACTCTCTTTTTTATATAACCAAAGATCAGTCTTTTAACTACTCTTTTTGTAGGACTGTATGGAGTCCTCAAATTAGCGATCAAAGCCATTCAGTTTTTACAAGACAAAAAGAAATACTTTTAAGCAGTGAGTGCCCGATATGTTTTTTAAGTATGGAGGACGAAAATAACGGATTTGCGCTTAAATATGACAATCAGTCTAACGATGATAAAAACTTTCATCTTTCTTGTTGCGCACTGAATTTAATTCGTGGCTCTTGGTCATTGGAAAAATTATTTGACTTTAAATTACCTTTAAGGCTTTTAACAGGGACTGATAAAACTAGGCTATACGAATCGATTGACCCATTTTTACCAAGTTACTCAAAAAATTATATTTACTTTACAACATATGATGAATTATTAGAATGCTGCAAAGTCTTTCGATATAATAAACAGTTAAAAACTATAGAAGGAGTTGAAGGCCAAACACGATCTATCGGGACGTTTAACCATATTTTTGCGCCACTCGTTGTTGACAATAATAATGTTTACTTTGGATTTGCCCAAAACACCAGATCAAATAATTCTACGCTACAAATTGATGAAACAAGTGGTTCTATAACATGTTTCTTGCCTGAAACAATAATTAACGGAGAAAAATAATGAAAAAAAACATATGTGTTTTTTTATTGAATTGTAACATGCTCGTATTTTGCGTCCCTGCACACATTGCCATTGTCCGACATGGCGAAAAACAGTCCGTCAAAACTATCTTGACCGACAGGCGCGGAAATGTCTTAAACACCACTCAAGGAAAGCCAATGATGGGAGATCATCTTTCTACTCGCGGATGGGAACGAGCTTACGCACTAGCTCCATTTTTTACCCTGTCACCTTTTACTAAAAATTATGGAAAGCCCGTTGCGGTTTTTGCACCAAAACCAAGCGACTCATATCAATCTATGAGACCAGTTGACACTGCAACGCCAACAGCTGATCGATTACAGATTCCATTGCAAAAAAACTATTCACTTTCAGAATATAAACAATTTGTTACAGAAATTATGACCAATCCTGAATACAATCAAAAAACAGTAGTCATTGTTTATGAGCACGCGCACATCTTAGAGCTCTTAAAAGAATTTATTGATTTTAAGAATGTTTCAAGCTCACCTTCGACATTAAAAAGCCTTCCTAATCATTGGAAAGGCAACGTTTTTGACAGACTGTGTTTGCTTCATTTTACACAAAATGAGACCACCAAAAGCTATGACGTAGCCTTTGAAAATAAGCCGCAAAAATTATTGTTTGATGACTCAAATAAATAATTTTTGAATTGCGTGAAAATAGCCAAGGGATGCAATCTTTGATGTTTTTGGTGAAAAACCACCCTGTGTGTACATAATAGGGCTTATGCGGATTGTGGCGAAATTTCGGTTTTTCTAAAAATTTGAAGTTTCGCAAAAAAATAACATTTATAAATTTTGAGCGAAATTCTTGACTTTCGATTGAATGATTTATCAACTTAGTAAAAGTTGCCTAAAATTGTAAGTTTTGCAAAACCTGTTTTAAATTTTTTGCAAAAATTTTGCATTGATCTAGGATCATTTTTAATAGGATAATTTTATCTGTTCATTTTATAAAAAACGGAGACCAGTATGAACAAAAATACTCGATATTTGTGGCTCTTGCTACTAGCTGCATTTCAACACCCTTATGCAAAGGCTGAATGCAACACAACCTGTGCTACAAAAGCAACTGAGTGCAATACGAATTGCCCAACAAGTGTTAACACTTGGCTACCTCGTCCATTTTCTGCTTACTCATCTCGTCAAATCATTCAAGAAAAATCTCTCTTGCAAACTGAGAGCAATCGGGATGAATGGTTTGGAACACTTTCTTTTGCAACTGAGTACATGGCTAACTTTGGTCAAAAATGTGGCGGTTGTAAAAACCTAGGTGCTCGACCTTTCTGGTCTGGCAACAACACAATGACAATTGGTAACGGCACAGGCGCAGCTGACCTTGATGCGTATCAATTTGGTCTTGGAAATGTTAACGTTGATGAAAAAGGAATAGGCGGAACAATTTCTTTAAATCCTCAAATTATGCACGTTGGTACAGATTTGATGTTGTATTTCACACAGAAAAAAGACGAACGTGGATTATTCTTTAAAATCAATGCTCCACTTGGCGCAATGAGAAT
>JAPLIP010000019.1 GCA_026389065.1 Candidatus Dependentiae bacterium | reverse complement strand
TTAGATAGAAAGGATATTGGCAGAGATAGTCGTAGTAAGCTAGAAGCGTTCCAAGCTAAAATGGACACTTTATATAATCTTTTGAAAGCTAATCATATATCAACGGTGCCAGAATCAATTCTTAAAGAGTTAGAGAAAGAATTAGATTCTATTGAGCAATCTATCAATAATAAATCTATCAGTTCAACTTCTGTTGGGAGCAAGCCGACTCTTTCATCTGTAACAAGAAAATCGTCTATGTCGGAAGAAGAAAATAGAAATTTAAAAGTAGGATTTGATGAAAAGGCTATTTAAAAGTAGGATTTGATGAAAAGGCTCCGCCTGCTTTAGTAGCAAAAAGATCAGAAAACGTTGGAACAAAGCCTGTTGATATGGCAAAAATGGATATGGATTTCCAAGAGTATGAAAGAGTTTTTAAAGTTAAGCTGGATCCTAGAATGCGAATTATTCTGACGCACAATAATCAGTTAGAAGCAGGATTTGATGAAAAGGCTCCGCCTGCTTTAGTAGCAAAAAGATCAGAAAACGTTGGAACAAAGCCTGTTGATATGGCAAAAATGGATAGGGATATCAAAAAATATGAAAGAGTGATGAATGTTAAGGTGGATCCTAGAATGCGAATTATTTTGGCAAATCCAGAAGAAAATCGCTAAAATGCGACGTGAGACGCGATTTTAATTTTATTAAAAATACTTTTAGTTTGTTAAAAATAACCAGCTTTTAAAACAGCTGGTTATTTTTTTGCAATTTCATTAAAATGTGCACAGTTGCATGGTGAAATTTAAACAAAAAAAGGATTTTTTTATGAAGGCTTTGTCTATTGTTTTAACAGGTAGCATGATCACAATTTGTTGCATTCTTGGTGTTTTTGCTCATAAAACCTACAATCAATTTTGTATGATCGAAGAGTCGATCCTGATTCTTCAAGAAAAATTAATAGATTTAAATCAAGCAGAGAACCCTTCTGTTCCTGTTCAGCCAGTTGATTATTCATCTTATCAAAATATCTCTGCTTCATCATGTCAGCTGTGGCTCAGGTTACAAAAAAATTTACAAAATACCGTTGTGCAATTATTTGTAACAAATGCTGAACATAATATTTTACAGCCATATAAAACTCCTCAACAGGGAAGATGTACAGGATCTGGGTTCATTATAAATGAGCAGGGCGAAATGATTACGAATGCTCATGTTGTCAATGGTTCTACGTGTATCATGGCGCAAATTACAGCATTTGGTAAACATCAGTTTGAAGTAGATTTGGTTGGGCTTATGCCAGAAAAAGATTTTGCATTAGTAAAGTTTAGACCCGATGATGTTGAAATGATTGTTAAAACTCTTGGAAAAATGCCATTTTTACCACTTGGTGATTCTGATAGCGTGATGCGTTCTCAAGAAATTATTGCCTTAGGTTATCCGTTAGGGCAGCAATCATTAAAAAGTACAACAGGAGTGGTTAGTGGTAGAGAGGGTGGAAGTATTCAAATTAGTGCAGCTATTAACCCTGGAAGCTCTGGTGGTCCATCCGTAGATTGTTGTGGAAATGTTATCGGAATTAATAGTTCGGGTATTATGTCAGCTCAAAACGTTGGCTATGTTATCCCAATTAATGACATCAAACCATTTTTAAATGATTTACGAGCAGGGGGCCTTGTTCGAAAACCTTATCTTGGACTCTATCAATCAATTGGGACAGAAGAATTGGTTAAGGCTTTGGGCAATCCTTTACCAGGTGGTACGTATGTAGTTGATGTTTTAACGGATAGTCCGCTTTATGGTCAGATGAAGCCTGGTGATATGATTTATGAAATAAACGGTATTTCAATTGATTTGTACGGTGAAATGATTGTTCCTTGGAGTGAAGATAAAATTTCAACATCTGAATACATTGCAAGGTTGGCAGTTGGTCAAAAAGTGTCAATGACTGTGTATCGCAAGGGTAAAAAAATGTGCTTTGAGTGTACTTTTGATAGAAAAAAGCTCGCTCCAATCAGACAGGTTTTTACAGAGTATGAAGAATTACCATTCGAAGCTTTTGGTGGTTATGTTGTCATGCCATTTATGCTTAATCATTTACAGTTTTTACTTCCTGTGGTTCCAACACTGATAAAATATAGTGAAGAAAAAAATCAAGGAGAGCCTCTTTTAGTGGTTACTCATGTAATGCAAGATTCTCCAGCCTATCGAGCTCGATTACACATTGCCGGTTCAATTCTAAAAAAAGTAAATGGTATCGATGTAAAAACTCTTGATGATTTACGCAAAGCATTACTTCATTCAGGTGAAATTATTACCGTTGAAACAACAGATAATATTTTAATCGCACTTTGCAAAGAAAAAGTTTTAAAAGCAGAGCGATCACTTGCTACTATTTTTGGATATAAAATTACTCAAGGCATGGTCAATTTAATGCAGAAAGAAAACCAGTCTGTTGCTGTTCAGCCAGTTATGGCTTAGTTGTTTGTTATAAAAAGGAAAAGAGATAATATGAAGTCGAAAAATTTGTTTTTGTTTTTAATTGGTATCGTTCCAGTTATTAATTCTCAAGATGATGTTACAACAAGTTATGGCGATTTGCCTCTTCGGGCTATGGTTGACATGAGCTCGATTAACAGTTCAATACATAAAAGTATTCATGACGGAATAATTCAAAAACAAAAACCATTTATGGAAATTCCAATAAATCCTGGGTATAGATTGCGGTGATGATCAAGAAGAAAAAGAAGACCTTGAAGTCTATTCTACTAATAATGAATATCGATGCGGGCAGCAAGGTCCAAATTCTCCAAACATTTCAGATACAGGTGTCACCATTCCACCAGATACTCAAGGAGCTGTAGGCCTTAATCATATCGTTACCCCACTCAATGATTTAATAACGATTAGTAACAAAACAACTGGAGCTGTTATAAGTTCAGTCACCATGAATTCTTTTTGGGCACCTATTGGTGGAAATCCTGATTGTTTTGATCCTCGTATTGCTTATGATAAATATAATAATCGCTGGATTTTTATTGCATCAGCAAATGATAATTCGCCAGCTTCAGCCATTTTAATTGCAGTGTCTGCAACCAGTGATCCAACAGGAGTATGGTATTTATATAGTATTGATGCTGATGGGGCAAATCTTGTCTGGGTTGATCAACCACTTATGGGATTTAATAAAAACTGGATTACTATACAGGCAAATATGTTCAATATTAGCAACGGAGCTGCAAATAGATCGCATATTTATGTGATAAATAAGGCGCAGTTGTATGCTCATGGAGCTCTTTCTTTTACGCTGCTTTCAAGTAGCTCAATTGGTTTTTCTCAATTTCCGGTACAGACCTATGACAATACGATAACGACTCAATATTTGGTGCAAGATTGGAATGGCAACAGTGGCGGCAAAGGTTATCTAAGGTTGTATCAAATTACGCCGACTGGAACAAATGGAGCTCCGGTACTCTCTACAATAGCAAGCCCTGTTTCTCCAGCGCCTTGGGCTTCAAATTCACCAAGGATAAATAAAGGTTTTGCGCCACAATCTACGACAACTTTGCGAATTGCTACAAATGATTCTAGAATAATTAATGCGGTTTATAGAAATGGTTTTATTTGGGCGGCGCATACAGTTATTTTGCCAGCAACGGGTACGCCAACTCGTACTGCTGCACAATGGTGGCAATTAAATACATCAGGAGCTGTAATTCAACGCGGTCGTATTGAAGATACGCTTGCTACAGCAACAAACGGTAGATTTTTTTATGCCTTTCCTTCCATTTCTGTAAATTCTAGAAACGATGCTTTAGTTGGGTATTCTTGTTTTAGTTCATCGCGGTTTCCATCAGCAGCTTATTCATATCGATTAGCTGGTGATACACTAAGCACCATGCGGCCATCTGTAGCAACACAGTTGTAGATCCTTCAAATGATCGTGATTTTTGGACTATTCAAGAGTATTCTGGCGCACAATCAGGAGGAATAAGTAGTTGGGGAGTATCATGGGCGAACTTAGTTTTGCCTTAAAGTTTATTACATAAAATAATTTTGAAAAGTATAAAGCCGTAGTTTTAAGACTCTGCGGCTTTATACTTTTTTACTTAGATAGCCAGCAATCAGCAATGTGATCGTTAACCATTCCAATAGCCTGCATGTAGGCATAGATGATTGTTGATCCTACAAATTTCATGCCTCGTTTCTTTAAATCATTTGAAAGCTTATCACTTTCTTTTGTGCTTGTTGGTACATCAGAGTTAGTCTCCCAACGGTTTACGATTTGTTGATGGTTTACAAAATTCCAAAGATAATTATTAAAAGAACCGAATTCTTTTTGGATAGATAAAAATACTTGAGCGTTTTTACGAGTGCTATAAATTTTTAATCGATTGCGAATAATTGCAGGGTCTTGTCTTAATGCTTCGAGCTGATCATCTGACATACTTGCAACTTGTGTAACATCAAAATTATAAAAAGCGTTTCGATATCCGTCGCGTCTTTTAAGAATTGTTTCCCAGCTCAGTCCAGCTTGAGCACCTTCTAAAATGAGCATTTCAAAAAGCATTTGATCTTGGTGTACAGGAACTGCCCACTCATTGTCATGATATGTAGCATAAAATTCTTTTCCAGCTCCGTTTCCAAAGCAACGTTTTTTTATCATATTTCTCACAATTCTTACAATTTTATTTTTAGAATAACTATCCGCAATTTATTTTATGAAAACATTTTTTTGATAGAATTAGTTCAAATTGATTGTGGCAATATTGTCACATAAACATCTAGAATCCAATCTATTGTATCTTCTTCTTCTTCTTCAAATCCAGGATCCCCAGGATTAAGAAATGTAAAATTTTGAAAATCAAGTGGATTAATTTCTGCTTGTGCTTCATCTAAAAACTTTTGAAAAATTGGCATAGGAGAATTTAAAATATTTAATTTGCAACCAAATGGCAATTTAATATTTTTCCCAGATAAAATATTAAATTTTAATTGAACTGATTGTGCGTCATACCAAAGATAAAATGTTGCTGGAATAGCATTAAATTTATTATTAATTTGTTCTGATCGATTTGATAATAATTGTGATATAAATTTTTCAAGATCTTTAACTTGAATAGTTTTTACAAAATCTTGGTCAAATGTTATTGACCAGATATTATTACTAATTTCTTCTTTAGTTGAAAAGGTGTTTCCAGAAAGAAATATAGGATCTTCTAAAAGGTCTTGTAATTCATCCCAGTTTTTAATTGCAGCATGACTCATGAATAAAATATTAATTCCTTGTATGGTATAAATCTACCCGTTGGGCCTTTATGTTTATCTAAAATTATTTTTCCAAGCGCGTCAGCATCAAATATCCAATCTAATCCTTTTATAAAAATACACTCTTGATAAAGTTAGTTAAGTTTTATTTTTGAAGCGTAGCCATTATCCAATTCAATCTTCTAAGGCGTCAAAGGCTGAAGCTACTTTGTAGAGTCTTTCATGTGAACAACAGGATTTTCTGATGTTTCATTATGTTTGTTTGTCATACAGTCTGAACACTGCGCTACTTCGTTAAAATATATGAGGTCTTTTAGTTGCTGCGCTTGCTTAAGCCAGGTTTGAGCTGTCTCCTGATTAATCGTCATTTTAATGAGTGGTTGATACGAATCAATGTATTGAAAAAACTGATGAACTATTGGATCTGTTGGTTGAATAAAATCATTCTCATTTGGTAGATCAGGCCATGTAAAATTTTCACCGATTTCAAGAATGATATTTTTGTTCATGTCATTATACATCCAAACACCAAGATCAGGATTAACCTCTGTTCTGGTAGTGCAAAGAAGATATTTTGACATGCTGACAGATTTTGGCCTTCCCGAGTTATCTGCATGTTCTTCAATAAAAGGGCGTAATTCTTCTGAGACTAAAAATTCATTATCTAAGATAGATGGACTTGGACTATTTGAGTAATGAAATATTAAATCATTAGTTAATGTGGCTGTTAATTTTTCAATTAAATCATTAACAATGTCTAGAGACCATGCCATGCCAATTAAAAGTTGCGTTTGGTCTTGATGTAAAATAACTTTAGTTTCATTCATGAATGAAATTTGATCAACAGAAATATGAGTGGGAAATAGTTCTATGTAGCTATATGAGTTAATTTGAAATATATGATTATTCATTTTATAATTCCTCCATTGGCGATATGTCGCACTAATTTTGCATAAAATAAAGCTTCTCGTTCAGGGCGCCTTAGACTTTTAAATTCTTCAATAATGTATCCATGAAATACTCGATTGCTTGTTTGCCTAAGAACGACAAAATGATTGTCTTCAATAGCTATACGATCTGGACCGTTTTTAATTTGTATTGATTTGTTTAATGCCGCTTGACCTTTTCGAGGTGGCTTACCAATTCCATTGCGGGCATTAGGGTGATGTTTGGGAGATTCTTTATATCGACCATATGTCCACTCATCTTCATCCTCTGGATCAGGGCCACCAGCAAATGCAGGTGAGCTGCCAACAGAAAACGTAGGATTGTATTTTTCGCTTTTACCACGCTTTAAAAGTTGTGTACCTAGCCACCAACCAGCAATGCAAATGCCACAATAAAGACCTTCAAAAGAGACTCCGCCACCAAAAGCAATCGAGAACCCTATAAAAAATGGTGGGAAATTATGCACAACTATGTCTTGCGTGCCTATAAAAAACGTATGCTGATTATCAAGTTGAACATCAAAAAATTCAATCTCACCGTCAAGAAATTCAATATCATCAATGGTTACAATATCTTTGTGCCCTGAAAGTAGTGGCATTGATTTTTGTAAATGCTTTGCCTTGCACCATATCTGTTTTTCAGGATCGTAAAATTTTTGTTGTGGCGCTGCAATGATGGCATCATCTCCAACCGAAATTAAAATGGCTCGAGATAAAAAATAGGATGTTGTTTTTTTTACTTTGCTTAAGCAGCAATCACCAGATTTGGCAATTGAATAAACAATATTTCCTGATTGTAGCTGCTCAATGGATGTGTATCCAAAAGGTGTTTTGACCATTGTTCCAGCTGCAAAACCAGGTAGTAGGTTTGTTGAAAAGAAAAGGAAAGATAGAAGAATTGATAATTTGAATTGCTTGTTCATGATTGCTCTTGATTGTTGTTTATCATGCAATCAAGTTTAATTTGTTTGTGGGATTATGCAAAAAGAATTAACAATGAATTTTTACCAAAGTCTGTTTTTGGCAAATGCACGGCCGGAAAATGACTTTTGATCTTTATTGTCCAAACTACGTGTCTCGTTTCACTCGCTTACTTCGTCGGACAGCTTTCGCTTTTGTTTTGTATGTCAATGTTTCTAATATTGTTTTCTTCGTTCAGTAGTGGCCGTGCCAGCTGAAGCCTTGGCGAAAGCTGGTGCGCCCGGTAGGGATCGAACCTACAACCCACGGATTCGAAGTCCGTTACTCTATCCAGTTGAGCTACAGGCGCACATAAATTTAATTTCAAAAAAGGAATATGTTTTTGCAGCTAGAATGCTGTCTTAGATAAAAACATTATAACATGCTGTATTTTTTTGAAAACATAAAAGTTATAAAAAATGATTCATCACAAGAAAAAGGGTGATGACATTATTTTGCCATCACCCTAAAAAGTTTAATGTAATTTTTTATGCCGGAACTTGATATGGCGCATTGTCGCCATCTCCTGATTTTTCATTTGTTACCTGAGCTGTTGGTTTAGCTGGTCCGACATTAAATTCTTGAAAGTCAGCATCTGAGACGACAGCAGGAGCCTTACTTTTTGCTCGTTGTTTGCCTTCAGAATAAGATGTTGTAATAGAATCAGCAAAGCTTTTTGCTATCTTTTTATTAAAATCGCCTATTGATTTGGCAGCCTTGTTAATGTTTTCTTTTGCTGTTTGGTAATATTTTTTGCCATCGTCGCCTAATAAATTGTTTATTCCTAGATCTATTCTTTCTGTTAATGTTTTTGCGTTGCTTTCATAAGCCTCAGCACGAAGAAGTTTTGTTGTTTCTGGCATTAGTTTTGCAGTTGCATCTAGGAAATCATTTTGAATTTTTATAGATTTTTCATTTTCTGCATGGCTAGCTTTGTGGAACACTAAAAATCCTACTTTTGCAGCTATGGCAAAAGCTTCCATGCCTAAAACAATTGGTCCGATAATTATAGCTCCATGCGCAAGAAGTAAAATTCCTGCAACCGTCCCAAGAACTAAGAAAGCTATAATTCCTATGTTTTTAAGAAGTCTGACATTTTTAATGCTTTTAATATCTTCTTTTGTGCTGTTTATTTCGTCATTGAATGCCTCAAGGGCTTTTATTTGTTCATCCAGAGATGATTTTAATGCATCGTGAAGGCTAACTTTAACGGTTGTTGTCTCTGTTTGCGCAAGACTTTTTACTTCTATTTGGCTTGTTGTATCAAGAGCTTCTAATGCTTTAGTTGCTTCTTCGGGAAGTTTTAAGCATGATTTAGAGAATTTTATTAACTTGGAAAGGGCTTTTGGCGAAATCGACGTGTCTTGCAAGTCCAGCAGACTTGTTTTAATATTTTTTACAAATTCCGCTCTTTCTTCTGGGCTTTTTTCCATGAATGTTTTCATGTCTGCTAAATCAAGTAAGCTTTTAAGTCTTGGGTCTTTGTTAATCTCTTCATTATTTTTTCTAAATGTTGCTATTTGCTCGCTTTGAATCTTAAGGTCTTGCTGTAATCGCTCTCTGCTTGTATCGAGTCTGATAATATTACGAGCTTTTTCTGTTTCAGCATCATTTGCACCATCAGTTGCCATGGTGTGAAAAGCTCTTTCAAAGAATCCTTGTTTAAGTCTAACCGCTGCTTTTGCCTTATCTTCTTTTACCCAAAATTCATCTTGAGCTTTATTTTCAGCTACTCGTTTTGCTGCAAGGTCAGAATCAGCTGCTTTGTATTCAGCTTCCATTCCTTCTGAAGCCATTAAAAAATATGGGGACAAAAGTAACGAAAATAAGATTTTTTTCATAAGCATCTATATGGGGACAAAAGTAACGAAAATAAGATTTTTTTCATAAGCATCTCTTTTTTTATAGGTTTTAGTAGCGATGAAAAAACTATATTTTTATTTGTGCTCGATTGTAAAGAGTTTTTATCAATCAGGTGAAAAAAATCTTAGTTTACTTATGCAAGTGAGTATGAAAAAATGAAAAGATGTTTTTGTTTTAAAGCCATGTTTTAAAATTGTTTATCAAGGAATAGTAAGCATTAAATTCCCAGCCATTGCTTTTGCCAATACCTTTAAAAGCTTGTCTGAATTGAAGTCCGCCAACGAGTACTTGAGTATCTAGTGGAGCATTTTTAAGTTCTTTTTGTTCATTTAAAGCTTGTGATACGTGGTCAATAGATGATTTATCGCTTGTAAGAATGCAGCTCGGGATAGCGTTTGGATTTTTAGAGCTGTATTCAGCTATCGCAAAATTAGCAAAAAGTTGAAATTGAAGTTGTTCATATGTCATTCTTGGAGTTGATCTAGGCGTTGAGCGAGGAGTGTCAGAAGTAAATATTTTTGTTTGTATGCTTAAAAATAATACGAATGAAAAGATAATATGACGGTTCATAGCAATGATTCCTTTTTATTTTGTGAGTTGATTAAATTCTTAGCGTAAAAATGGCGTATGTTTTTTAATGTCGATATAAACTTTGTACAGGTAAGGTTATCATCGATTATTTCATAGTCAAAAAAGTTTATATAATTTCTGTGTATTCATGATTCAAAGCATCGTTTCGAAGTTTTTGTATCATACTTGCATCATGTAAAAAAGAGCCAAAATAGACATAGAATTTATATCCTTGATCATCTGCAATATCGCCAGAGGTAATTTGATTACACTCTGTTCCCATGCGATCTTGAAAGGAAACAATGCGCACTACATGATTTTGGGCTGGTGTTGCTTCTATAATTTGTCCACAAATTTTTTTATCTTCAAGCAGGCTGTTTCCAAGATAGAGCATGACATGATCCATGCGTGTAAAATGTTTTGTGATAGAAACGAAAAATATTAAATCTCCAGTTTGTAGCTCAGAACAAAAATCAATTTTTTGCGAGTGTAAAAACTGTTCATGGGACATGCGTGGCAACTGTAATCCATGTGCTAAAAAGCTCAGTCCAACAAGCCCAGAACAATCAACACTCGAAATAAATTGATCATTTTGTGCGCTTCTGCCGCCCCAGGAATAAAAGTCCCCTAAAAACTTTAATGATGTTTTGGCAATGCTGTTTCGCAAATCTTCAATTGATTCTTGGACTGTTGGATTCATGAAATAGACATCACCGTCATGCAGAAATCCTTTTTGTCCATTGGGTAGAAATACTTTCCAGGTATCGCTATTTATTTTTTCTCCATGAAGCCTCGTGCCAATAGAAACGGTACAAATAGCTTGATTTTTTTCATCAAAAATATCAGCAGTGTATTGATTTACCACAATGTTGTAGCTTGGAAACTTTTCAACTTCTATGACATCTTTAGCCTGTATCCAACCTGGATATCCATGCCATCCATCTGGAATATGATAAAATTGTTGTTGAAGCGCGCTAACTTTAAGCCATAATATTTTATTTTCATCCATAAATTCTTGGTGAGCAACTACATGCTCACCAAGTAAAAGTTGTGTTATTTGAAGAGGATTAGTTTGATCTGATGTTGGAAGTTTTAATTCTCGGTCATTTGCTTTTGGCTGATATCTCAAATCAGCAACGCAAGAAGTTACAATCATTTTTTTTGAAAAATCTGTAAAAGATTGC
>JAPLIP010000018.1 GCA_026389065.1 Candidatus Dependentiae bacterium | reverse complement strand
TAAGCCAAAGGATATTGGAAAAATACTTAGAATCATGAATGATTTTTCTAGCGATGCTGTAAAAATGGAGCTTGGGCTGAAAAATTATATGCAAAGCTTAGGATTAAAAGATCCTCAAGGTAAGCCCTTTGTTGGAAAAGATTTTAATCCTTTTGTAAAATCTTGTGTCAAATCTACTCAAGAATGTGATGAAAAAAACCCAGCAGCTATTTTTGCTCAAGGAACAACCAGGGGAATACTTCTTGGTTATTTGCTTATTAAATCTAATGACAGAAAAGATTTACAAGATTATTTTGAGGGATTTTTGAATAAATCTGTAACACTTCCAGAAGAGCAGTACCCAGCTGAGCAGTTAAAAGGATTTGCAGATCAAACTCCTGATTTGCAAGAGGCAGAGTCCTTTGCGGATTTCGTTTGTGGTACAGTTTATGAACAAATATATGCCTCACCTCTTCCTAAAATTATTACGAGCAATACTGGAGTTGATTTTCAGGGAATTGGGTTTACAGATTGTATGGAATGCGTCATGCGCAATTTATGCAATATCGCAACTTATGACACAAAAAATAAAATTTTTGGCGCAGCTCCAAAAGAGTCTAGCTTGAGTTCTTCTTTGAAAATATTTTATGAGGCACACTCAAGCGTAACCGATGTAGCAGCAAAGCCTGCGCATCAAGCCTGGGTGAATGTGGTAGAAAATGTAGAGGGAGTGGCTTACAATAAACTATGTACTAACTCAAGCACGTCTTACGCCTCTTTGCCTTCTGACTGCGAAGGCTTTATTCCTATGGAATCAGTTCACACTACGCTTCCGTCAAGGCTGATTTCAGTCGGTGGTAAAAACGTTACCGTTTATGAAAAACAGGTTGGATCTGCAAAGTATTTATTAGTACCAAAAAGCTCTGATAATTTTTGTTGCGAACTCATGCCATCAACACGCAACGTTATTGTTTTAATGAATCAATCGCTCAATTTAAATTTATATCCAAACCAAGAAGCAACCTTTGAGCCTGGTTTTGAAAATAAATACTTGGAGCCTATGTCTCAAAAGTTTGGATGGAGCGTTGATAGCCAATCAAAAGATCTTACAAAAGGCGTCAATTTAAAAGTATCGACCAAAAGTAAGCACGGATTTGAAATTAAGCTTTCGTACAAAGCTCACGGCTCTGTAAATATTATAGAAAATCAAAAAAAATCATCACAGCTTGAAGTTTCATTTGAAAAAGGCTTACCAGCTCAACAAGCCATTGCAACAAGTTTAGGGCTGTTTGATGACAAAACAAATGCTAAAAATGATTATTATTGCGACCTTCAAGATCCAAACAGAAGAGTTGATAAAATAGTTAAAATTATGCAGCGAGATACCATTGCAGGCAAAATGGTAGCTGAAAATCTCATGACAAGTATAGGATTTTTACAAGATGAGCATTATTTAAGTGCAGTTTATGAGATGGCTCCTGAAACATTTTCAAAGGAAATTAAAAATACAGTCTTTTTGCGGTATTTAAAATCTAAAAGCGTATCTGGCATAATCCAATGCGTCAAAAGATATAAGAATCCTGTATTGAGTAAGGCTGATATCATTTTCATTATTAATCATAGTATTAAGTTACGTTTTATTTTCTCTGCTCTATGCTTAGCTTCCGCAGCAATAGAAAAAGGTGTTTTGGGTTCATCAGACAAAGCTGATATAATTTCATGGATTAATGATGGTCTTAAGTCAAGTGATTCAGATAAGCAAGCTAGAGCTCTAGAATTAGCTCACGCAGCAATAGCAAACGGTGTTTTGGGTTCATCAGACAAAGCTGATATAATTTCATGGATTAATGATGGTCTTAAGTCAAGTGATTCAGGTAAGCAAGCTAGAGCTCTATACTTAGCTGAAGACGCAACAAAAAAAGGTGTTTTGGGTTCATTAGACAAAGCTGATATAATTTCATGGATTAATGATGGTCTTAAGTCAAGCGATAGATATGTTCCAAAGAGAGCTCTACATTTAGTTTACGCAGCAATAGAAAAAGGTGTTTTGGGTTCATCTGACAAGGCTTACATCATTCCCATTATTAATAGTGGTATCAAGTCAAGCAATCCAGATGTTGTACATGAGACGGAACAGATCAAAGCATTAGTTCAAAACAAATATCCTGGCATGCACCTTTTAAGCATTCTTGACAGAGCAAAAAATATCTTGGGAGTTGGAGGATTTAGAAGCACGCCATTAAATCTTATGAGAAAAACATTTGATCAACAAATGAAAGAACAGTTTCCAGAAGCTTCAACAGAATCTTTTGCAAATCAAACAAGTCAAAACCGATTTGTGCAACCTTCGTCAGAGGAACTTTCTGCCCAGCGAAATCAGATGCAAAGATTTAATTCTGGATATGACTCATCTTTGCACACAGGACAGGCTGCAGAAAATACACTCGAGCAGCAAAGATTAGTGCGTGAGCAAGCAACACAAAGATTAATGAATCAACAACGCCTGATTGATCAAAAAACATTTGACGTATCACGTTTAGCCGCAGGAGCGTTGAAAGTAGATGGTGGCAAAATGAAGCAGTTAGCTCGAAGTGCAATTAAATAACTATTACATGGTAATTATTACATTGTAATTATTATTTGTGGGTGCCTGTTTTGCATCTTAACAGAGCAAGACGTAGAAAAAGAAGTTAAAAGTATTTCTATGATTGAAATTAGGCTTGCCTGTAAAAACACTTTAATTATTGAAGAAACTGAGCCAGATGAGTTGCTTAGAAGTTTGTACTTGAAAGCCGCTTTAAATAAGTTTCGAGGTGACAAGGGAAGCTTTGAAGGAGTGCTTTATAATGTTGTGGCTCAATGGTTTGCAGAGTTTGTCGACAAGCCAAAAGATTGATTGAGTCGGCATTGTGCATTTTTGATTGCTTGACAAAACATCAAAAAATGACAGCTTATAAGATATAATTTAATAATTTATAAAAAATAAAATAATCTATTTAAGGTTGGTAAATTAATGCTCATAGATTTGGATTTTCTATCAAAAAATGTAAAAAATTCTTATTTGCAAAATGGACCATTTTCTCCAGATTCGTCATTTGTAGTTGATTCTAGAAATGTTTCCAAGGGTGATGTTTTTATTGCATTGAAAGGTCAGATGGTTGATGGGCATGATTTCATTGACCAAGCTCTAACAAGTGGAGCTGGCGGATTTATACTTTCTTTAGAAAAAAAAGAATTTTTATTACAAAAATACAAAACAGAATTTGCAGGTAAAGTCATTTTATTTGTACCTGATACCTTGCAAGCACTTCTTGATTTGGCGAAGGCTTGGAGGTCACAATTTAGTTATCCAGTCGTAGCAATTACGGGAACCGTTGGAAAAACAACAACAAAAGAAATGGTTCGAAATATTTTAAAATTTACTGATTTGAAATATATCGTTTCATCTGGAAATCAAAATACTTTGATTGGAATTTCACTTAATATTTTAAAAATGAGACAAGATCATCAAGCTGCTGTTTTTGAGCTTGGCATTGCGCAGCGTGGCAGTATGAAAAAATTAGTTGAGCTTCTTAGGCCAACTTACAGTTTGATAACAGTTATTGGCCATGGTCACACCCAAGGTCTTGGTGGCATGGATGTGATTTCATATGAAAAACGTGAGATATTTTCCTGTTTTACCGATCGTGACATTGGAATTATCAATGGAGATCAGCCAGAGTTGGCAGATATTTCATACATTCATCCAGTTATTCGTTTTGGTAAAAAAACAACAAATCAAATTCAAGCAAGAAAAATTGCAACAGATAAAAATACGGTAAGTTTTATCGCAAAAATTTATAATAAACGGTACGCAGTGGTATTGCCATCTTGCAATGAGTCTCGCGTTATGAATGCTCTTGCGGCTATCTGCGTTGGGTATGTCCTTGGCATCTCTGATGACATTTTAATTAAGGGTGTTCAAGAGCCGGTCATAGTTCCTGGGCGCTTTGAGATGATACCACACTCTTCTGGGTCGATGATTATTCATGATGGGTATAATTCTAATCCAGAAAGCGTGAAAGCTTCACTTGCAGCATTTGAAAAGTATCAAACAGATAAAAAGAAAATAGTTGTTTTGGGCGATATGCTTGAACTTGGTGCAGAAAGTCCATTTTGGCATCGTCAGCTTGGTAGACTTTTGCATAAAGTTTCAGATGTTAATCATGTGATTTTAATTGGCAAAGAGATTGAATGGACTAAAAAGTCACTACCAATTGGTATGAAATCTTCACTTTTTGCAACGATCGATGATGCTTTTGACTCCTTAAAAAATATGCTTTTGCAAAAAGATAAGGTATTCTTATTTAAAGCATCAAACTCAATTAAGTTTTCTGATCTTATTAAAAAATTACAAGAGGTTTAATCAAAAAGTTCCATGGGAAAACAGCACGGTAAGCGCAAAAAAGATAGAAGAATCGATAGCGAAAATCAAAGCATTGATCAACTAAATTTGCAAACTCAAAATAAACAAGAAAATGACTCGCAAGGCCTGCCAGAGAGTGTTGAATCGGTTGACTCGTTAAATACGAGCGGTCACATTCCTGTTCTGATGGCAGAGGTCATTAAATATTTAGATGTAAAAGCTGGTGAAGTTTATGTGGATGCTACTTTGGGTGGCGGTGGACATACTCGTGCCATTTTACTCAAAGAGCCAACGTGTAAAGTAGTTGGGCTTGATTGGGATCGGTCTGTTTTAGACACCATTGGAGTCGCCCTGCAAGAAGAATTTCCTGGTCGTTTCTTTCCCGTGTGGGGAAATTTCTCAAAGATTCATCAGCTCGTTTCTCATGCCGGATTTCATAATGTTAATGGCGTTTTAGCTGATTTTGGAACCTCTCAAATTCAAATTAAAACTAAAGATGGCTTCTCTGTTTATAATGATACTTTTTTAGACATGAGATTTTCATCATCACTTTATAAAAAAACTGCTTATCAAGTAGTAAATTATACTGAAGAAAAAGAGTTGGCAGATATCTTCTTTGAGTTTGGTCAGGAAAGTTATTCCAGAAAAATAGCGCGAGCTATCGTTTTGAGAAGACAGCAAAAATACTTTAAGACAACAGTTGAGCTAGCGCAATTTATTAAAGATTTAACTCCTGGTGATTATCATAAAATTCATCCAGCAACCAAAGTTTTTCAAGCTCTTCGTATTTTTGTCAATAAAGAGCTCGAGAACATCGATGCATTCTTACAAAACAGTAAAAGTATTCTTGGTGATGGTGGCAGACTTGTTTGCATCAGCTTTCATTCCTTAGAAGATCGCATCGTTAAACAGTTTTTTAAAGACAATGGAAATAAAAGCGCTGTAAGTAGATATTTCGACTTGGCAACAAAAGGTGCGAGCATGGCAACGCCAGAAGAAATATCAAGGAACAGATCTTCTCGTTCAGCTAGACTTAGAGCTGGAATCCTTAGAATTTGATTTGACAAAAGTTGTTTTGAAAGCTACATTTAATGGGTAGTAATAGAGCTCTTTTAAAAAAACAACGGAGGATGGAAAAAGGACATGACTCAGAGTAGGTTTACGACATTTTAAGATAAGGACTTGGCAGATGAAAATTACTGAAGTAAAAGTCTATCCGGTAGAAGAAAGCGGTAGATTGAAAGCATATGCGACCATGGTGTTTGATGACTGTTTTATCGTTCGAGATCTAAAAGTAATTGAAGGCGATAACGGTTTGTTTGTTTCAATGCCATCGCGCAGAAGAAAAGATGGGTTTCGAGACATTGTTCATCCTCTAAACGCAGATACTAGAAAATTAGTTGAAGATTCAATTGTTGAAGAATTTAAAAAAACGGTTACAATAGAAAGTAACCCAGAATAAAAAATTATGTTGGAGCGTCGCCAAGTGGTAAGGCACCTGTTTTTGGTGCAGGCACGCGGAGGTTCGAATCCTCCCGCTCCAACCAGTATTTTTTAAGAGAATCATTTTGTAACGTTGTAGTAGATTTGCGAAATGGTTCTTTTAAAAGACAAATAAACGCCCAATCAATGAAATATTTGATTGGGCGTTTATTTTTTTGGCATACTTTTAGGTGTAATTAAATTTGAAATAAGTTAGGAGTTTTTGATGGAATATGTTTTGTATCTTGCTTCAGGTTCTGCGTCTCGCAGAGGAATGCTTATGGCTGCAGGAATACCTTTTCAGGTTACTGAGCATGCTGCAGATGAAGGATCTTGTAGCGTGTTGCAACCGTTAGAAAATTTAGTCACAGAGATTGCTCTTTTGAAAATGAAGCATGTTAAAATTCCGACGGGCCAGGAAGGGCAAGTCGTATTTGTTTTGACTGCAGATACCATGACTCTTGATAGCAGAAATCAATTGCATGGAAAACCAACAGATCGGCATGATGCTCGCTTGATGTTGACTTCGTGTCGAACTGGGGCGACGGTTGGCACAGCTTTTTGCCTAGAGAAAAGAATCTTTCAAAATGATACTTGGGTTGTCGAAAAACAAATTGTTGGTTACGATCAAGCTTGGTGTGTGGTTGATATCCCTGAAGTTTTTTTAGATTTTTATCTTGATAGAATTCCATTTACTCAGGTGAGCGGCGGAATTACCATCGAAGGATTTGGCGAACAATTTGTTAAAGAAGTTAGTGGTTGTTACTCAGCAATTTTGGGTATGCCCATGTTTAAACTAAGAGAAGCGCTTTATACACTTGGTTTTTATGCTTTTTAGTATTATAATGTTGAACATATATTTTATAGTTTTTACATAGGGGTATCATATGAATTTTATATTTCCATTGCTTGTTGCAGTTGGCTTGGCTTCAAATCCAGCTCCCAAAGAATTGGTTAAGCCGAACCTTCTTCCTATTTCGTTAGAGGACGTAAGCAATTGTTCTTTTCCAACAGAAGAAGAATGGGCGCAAAATTGTGCTCCTAGGAAGCCTAAGGGTCCTAAAGCTCGTAGAGATTATAGCCAGTATAAAAATTGTTTATTTCCAAACGGTGGAAAAAATACAGTAGCTCGTACAGGCGAAACGTCGTCGGATGATGAATCTTTCCAAGATGTAGCGGATAAACAAGTTTTGCCATCAGTTATCGACAACTCTCACAATCCGGTAAAATCTGTAAGATCTCAAGCAAAAGAACATGGAGCATGGTCTCCAGAAGTTATGGCTGCTCTAAGATCAGTAATAAGAGATAATGGCAAATTCAAGCATAATGGTAGAAGAAAATAAAGATCTTGGAACTAGATTTTTAAGATTATTTCTATAAATCAGTGAGCATTGAATTAATTCAGTGCTCACTAATTTTTTTTGATAAATTATTCGTTTGTTTGGCCTGTTTGAGTATCAAATCTATAAAAAGATTGAATATGGAGTGATATTTTTATTAAAAGTTTGTATCTAGTTTTTTTAAAAAGGAGTTATTTGTGAAGTCGATAAATTATTTATTTTTGTTTTCATTTTTGGTTGGGCCTGCTTCATTTGTGAGCGCCATGCATGAATCAGAGGCAAGGAATCAAAGTGTTGCTAAGCCTAAGCCAGAAGATTTGGATGCTATGAAAGCTCGTCATATTCAAGAATTAGAAAATTTAGAAACAGAGCGAAGTGGTAAAAGTAGTGAATTAGATAAAAAAGAGAGAGATTGTCAAGTACAATTGAATAAAGCTAGAGACTATGTAACAAGATCCCAGAATCAACATGCTGCTACGGATGACGACAATGATAGTTCTGGTGGTATATTGGAACATGCAAAACATCTGCTAGAAGATCATGTAGCAACGCATGTGAATTTAGAGCAAGAAAGAAATAATTCAGACAACGAACATTTAACAAAAATAGAAAATTTAAAGGCTCAGCATGAAAAAGAAATAAACGCTGGGTCATTTCTTCCAGAAGTTAAAAAAGGCTGGATTCAAAGATTCTTGGATTCTTTTTTTAGTAGTGATGTGGCAGATGCAAAAAATCTTTTCAATTCAGGTAATGGAGTTAAAAGATTAAAGACTGGTGGCAGAGAGCAAAATCCATCAGATTATGTCTTTGATAAAAGCAAATTAAAAGAAGCATTAGGAAAACTTTCTGCAGAGCAAAGAGTTGATGTTGTAAATGATTATCTCAAGAACTCTCTCAAGGGTAATAATAATACGGAAGTGGCTGGGCAAAACACTAAGGCCCTTGTTGAAATACTTAACTCAATGCTTCCAAAAAATGAAAAAGTATCTGTTGGCTCAAATGGAATTTCAATTATGAAATCTGAGGCTTAAAATTAAATTTTATATCTTAAAAAAAGAAACCATGTATGAAGTCTATGAATTATCTATTTTTACTTTCAGCTTTTATGTCTCAGGCTCCTACCTTGAGTGCAATGCATGAAGCTCCGACAGAAGACATCTTTGCAGATATGAAAGAACGTTTTAATGATCAAGATAACGATTTGCTAGCTAGACAACAG